>JAYVUF010000021.1:0-12484 GCA_043788135.1 Actinomycetes bacterium | reverse complement strand
TGCAGTTATATTTTTCCTACTTTTTGGTGGGCTTATTTTGATGGCTTTTGCCACTTCTGGCCACTATCACCTAGGTGACGGAACCTTGTTTGGTTGGGGCACGGGCTTTTTAGCCCTCACTCTCGGAATGCGCCACGCTTTCGACGCAGACCATATCTCCGCGATCGATAACACCACCCGTAAATTGATGGCAGAAGGTCAAAGGCCTATGGGGGTCGGTTTCTTTTTCTCATTGGGTCACTCCTCCGTTGTCACGGCGCTAGCAATTATCCTCAATCTTGGTATCAAGTCTCTGGGTGTCCAAGTGAAGAATAAGAACTCAAGTTTGCACCATTACACCGGACTTATTGGAACAACAATTAGTGGCGCGTTCTTGATGTTGATCGCTCTTCTCAATTTAGTCGTGCTCATTTCAGTTTTAAAAGTATTCAAAGATATGCGTACCGGAATGTATGACGAAGCCGAATTGGAAAAGCATTTGAATTCAAGAGGATTCATGATGCGTTTCTTTGGACCAATAGCCAGACGCATAGATAAGAGTTGGAAGATGTATCCACTTGGAATTCTCTTCGGTCTGGGATTTGACACGGCAACGGAAGTTGCGCTGCTAGTACTAGCCGGATCCTCCGTTGTAGCCGGACTCCCCTGGTGGGCAGTCCTATCGCTGCCAATGCTCTTTGCTGGTGGCATGAGTTTGCTCGACACAATCGATGGTTCATTTATGAATTTCGCCTATGGATGGGCTTTCTCTAAGCCCGTTCGCAAGGTTTACTACAACATTGTCATCACAGGGCTCTCCGTAATTGTTGCAATCTTCATCGGAGGCTTAGAGGTTGCGCAAGTGTTTGCGCAACAGCTGAACTTGTCGGGAGGCTTTTGGGATTATGCGCTGGCGTTTAATATCAATAGGGCCGGAATCATTATCGTCATCATGTTTGCAGTGGTATGGGTTAGCGCATTAGCTATCTGGAGATTCGGAAAAATTGAAACTCGTTGGCATGACCATGCACATAGGGCGCAACAAGCTCGTGGCGAGAAGGACAACCACGCAGCCGCCGGAATAGAGATGGGGCCAATTACCGACGGCTTTAGGATCGATTAACTGGGCTTAACGCTCAATTAACCCGGCAATAAACTCCTCTACGCGCTCGTGAGCGATTTCGTCGGTGTATTGAACTGGCGGCGACTTCATGAAGTAACTTGATGGCGAGAGCAAAGGTCCACCTATCTTGCGATCAAGTGCAATCTTGGCGCAGCGCAGGGCGTCGATAATCACCCCAGCCGAGTTTGGTGAATCCCACACTTCAAGCTTGTACTCCAAGTTAAGCGGAACATTTCCGAAGGCTCGACCTTCCAGGCGAACATATGCCCACTTGCGATCATCAAGCCATGGGATGTAATCCGATGGTCCGATGTGCACGTTCTTGGCGCCCATATCATGATCCAATTGTGAAGTTACAGATTGGGTCTTTGATATTTTCTTCGATTCCAGGCGATCGCGCTCCAGCATATTCTTGAAGTCCATATTTCCACCCACGTTAAGTTGGTAGGTACGATCGAGATGCACGCCCCGATCTTGGAACAATTTGGCCATGATGCGGTGGGTGATAGTTGCCCCTACTTGAGACTTGATGTCATCTCCAACGATAGGTAAACCAGCCTTAGTGAACTTCTCTGCCCACTCTGGATCTGAGGCGATGAATACTGGAAGGGCATTGACGAATGCGACGCCAGCATCAATTGCACACTGTGCGTAATACTTCGCTGCGTCGTCGGATCCAACCGGTAGGTAGCAGATCAGAACATCAACTTTGCGTTCTTTAAGAACTGCAACGATATCAACGGGAGCCTCGGAAGATTCGACAATCGTTTCGCGATAATAACGGCCAAGACCATCCAATGTATGACCGCGCTGCACCGTTAGACCCGTCTGTGCGACATCGCAAAATTTAATGGTGTTGTTCTCTGAAGCCCAGATCGCATCGGCAAGGTCTAGCCCAACTTTCTTTGCATCAACATCAAATGCAGCAACGAAGTTCACGTCGCGAACATGGTAGCCACCAAGTACCGCATGCATGAGTCCCGGGATTTCGATATCAGGCTGCGCGTCCTTGTAAAACGTCACACCTTGGATAAGCGAGTTAGCGCAGTTACCCACACCGATAATTGCTACGCGGATCTCTTTGCTGTTGGTTATGTTTTCGTTACTCACGAAGACTTCCTTTCGGTATTGATCATCTCTTGTAACCAAGCGATCTCTCGCTCGGCAGATTCCAATGAGTGACGACGCCACTCAACTAAATAACGGTCGATGCCTTCGGGTGATTTCTCCAGCTCACTGCGAAGGATTGTGGCTTTTTCAGCCAACTTGCGATGACGTCCCTCCAGAATTTGGAGCCGATTTCTCTGAGGGGTGGGTCCAAAAAAGGCGAATCGAACTTCAAAACTCTCATCTTCCCAACTATCCGGACCACTACTTGCTGAGATTGCCTCAAAGCGTTGGCTACCAGAATCGGTGATGGCATACACAATTCGAGATCTACGGCTCATCCCGGCATCGGTTGAAACGCTCTCCCGTATAACTCCGGCCTCCAACATGCGATGGAGTTGCGGGTAGAGGACTGAGAATGAGAGAGCGCGAAATGGGCCGTAAATGGCCGTCATCCGCTTGCGCAATTCATATCCATGAAGAGGTCCCTGGCTCAGCACGCCCAATAGGGCGAACTCAAGAGATTCACTTCGCGAGCGCATTTATAGACTCCACCGGGTAATTAGATCGTTACGATCTATCGATTCGATATAACAAGCTATAACCTATCGAATCGATACAACAATGTCCACTCAGACCCACCCATTCAAGTATTCTCCGAATGTGACACTCATCTTCCCATCCAAACTCTGGGAATACCTGGTGGCGACGACCCTCATTATTTTGGCACCAGGTCCAAGTGTCTTATTTACGATCGCTAGAGCCGTCGCATGGGGTCGCATGGTGGCAATAGCCACGGTTCTGGGCAATGTACTGGGTGAGTTTGTAATTTCTATCCTGGTAGCTCTCGGGCTAGGTCCGGTGCTCCAGCGCTACCACTTCGCCTTTATCGCTGTGCAGTGGCTAGGAGCCCTCTATCTGATTTTTCTGGGGATCGATGCCTTACGCCACATAAAAGATCATGCGGAGAAGATGACCGATATCAGTGCTGGAAGGCCATCCCTACCTAAAACAATTAAGGAAGGATTTATTGTGGGATTGCTGAATCCAAAAACCTTGGTCTTCTTCATCGCGATTCTCCCCGAATTTGTAGATCGCCCCAAGGGTCATCTCATCTCTCAGCTACTTTTACTCGGCTCTTTATTTTGCCTAATTGCGCTGATCTCGGATGGAACGTGGGGAATTATTGCTGGCACGCTGCGAGGATGGCTCTCTTCAACGCCAACGAGGTTAGAAAGGCTCCGCATGATGGGTGGGACGGTAATGGTGGGCTTGGGCCTTTTCACCTTTATTAACTCTCTCCTCAATGGATAATCTACTTTCGTGTCAGATAGTGGCGTATCTCCCAGATGTCAGTGCCGTAGTACAGACTTCCTCTATAAATAATCGCGAATTCGATCTTGTGATCGAGAAAAGTAGGTCATCATGGGCGAACCACGCGCTGCAATAAGTCCAAGCCACCTTACCTATGCATGGGGTAGCTGCCATCGTTGCCTGTGGCTGCAATACAACCATTCAGTCGCTGCGCCTATGGAGATGCCGTTAATTGGTGATCTGGCTGATATGCAAGAGCGCTATTTCATAGGGGCGAAAACCTCAGATATGCACCCTGATCTCCCAGAGGGCAAAGTTCACTCACATGGTGGATGGGTAGTTTCCAAGAACATTATTGTGGACGGAGTTGACTCAGGTTTATTCATTCGAGGCAAGTACGACTTACTGATTGAGTTTGCTGACGGCACCTTCGGAATTATTGATTGCAAATTGCAAAAAAGTGGATATGACAAGAGTGTTTTCTATGCGCCTCAGTTGGAGGCCTACGCATTTAGCCTTGAGAATCCTCAGAAAGATTCACCGAAAAATATCTCACTAGTGGGGCTTTACACCTGGTCCTTAGACCGCGCCTCTGGAAATCTAGGTAATGGATTTGGCTACCGCGTGAACAACGCCTGGTTTCCAGCCGAGCGCAATCCGATTGCCCTGCAGGAACGGTTGACTGATTTAGTTCGAATGGTGCGCGGTGACTGCCCACCCTCCAAAGATGGTTGCTCAGTTTGCCAGTATGTAGCAGCGAGGCGTGATGTGTTGGGGAACGGTTAGTTCCCTTCCAACTCTTTGGCGATTGCGCTTTTGGCATCCGAGGCGTACATATCTACATATACCTGCCCGGAAATCTTCTGGATGCCTTGCATGATTTCATCAGTTACCTTACGTAAATATCCCAGGTCGGTGGAATCGCCGGCGAAGTACATGGGCTCTCCGAATACCATTTCAACTCGCCGAACTTTTGGAACGACCTGACCGGTGGGTTGAATCTCCGCCGTATTAAACATCGCTACAGGTACAACAGGTGCACCAGAATCGATAGCCATGCGGGCGATTCCCGTCCGCCCCTTATAGAGGCGACCATCTGGGGAACGTGTTCCTTCTGGATAAATCCCAATGCACTGCCCCTGCGCTAGGAGATCTAATCCAGTACGAAGCGCTGCCTCACTTCGACGTCCACCAGATCGATCAACTGGTACTTGACCCAACGCTTGAAAAGTAATTTTTTTAATGAATCCTTTTATGCCAGGTGAGGTGAAATATTCACTCTTAGCCATGAAAGTTACTTTGCGGGGAACGACGAGGGGCATGAAAATTGAATCGCTGAACGACAAATGATTTGAGGCGATAATTACTGGGCCAAGATTTGGAACATGGCGAAGACCGGAAACTTTTGGCCGAAATAGCACCATGAGAATCGGAGTTAAAAAGGATTTCAAGAATGTATATGCCATCAGTCCTCCTCTCAGTACGCAGGGTCTTTCGATCCTTATTGGGAATCAAAAGCTCAGGAGAGTAATTTAGGGGTTAAAGGCCACTCTGTGACACCATCTGAGCGTGAACGAGATCCCAAACTCAGAAAGTTTCTACCTTTCCGGGGGCAAAACAGGCGTGCTGATACTTCATGGCTTTACGGGCTCCCCTGCATCGGTTCTACCCTGGGCTCGCGGAATACATGAGGCGGGATTTACTGTCTCAGTTCCGCGTATTCAAGGGCACGGTACGCGATGGCAAGACCTTAATGAATCTCTTTGGCAGGATTGGTATGAATCTGTCGAAACTGCCTTCCAAACTCTGAAAGAGAACTGCGAGCGAGTTTTTGTTGCAGGTTTTTCGGTTGGAGGTGCACTAGCACTCAAATTTGCAGAACAACGTGGATCCGAAATTGAAGGTTTACTGCTGCTTAACCCTTCCATATTTGATGAACGGAAATTTTTCAAAACGCTACCTTTACTTAAATATATAGTGCCTTCGGTTCGGGGTGGAGCCAGTGATGTTGCTAAACCCGATGCGCCGGTTCATGGGTACGACCGCATCCCACTTAAAGCTCTGGACTCGGTTCGAAAATTATGGAAAGAGGTAGAAATTGATCTCTATCTGGTGCAAGTTCCACTTCTGATTGGTTACTCCGTTAATGATCATGTGGTCAACCCATCATGCAGTCATACCATCATCGATAACGTTTCCTCGCCTAGTATCCGCGAAATTATTTTTGAACAATCTTTTCATAATGTTGCCCTTGATTACGAGCTAGAGGATTTAATTGCGGAGAGTATTGAATATCTTAAGGATGTTCTCAGTGGTGAATTTGAACATACAAACCAAAGTGATGAAAATGAACTTATTGACGCGGAATTTGAATCAATCGTCTCCCAACTATCTTTAGATGAGTCATCCCCCACGACCTACCTCGATGAGTTGGATGCGAGGGGCGAAGAACACTTCATTCATCCAAATCCCAAAGCGCCCCCAGTGGATCAATCAACTCGCATTGCACTTGCCTGCCTTATCGGGGGTCCGGCCTATCTTTTGCTTGAGTACACCACAGGCTTTACATTCTTCGGGACGGGCCCTTGGCCAGGGATACTGCTTTTTATCGGCGGTGTTGTCGCTTCTATAATTCGACTTGCGCGCAACGAAGATGATTACGACGACGGGGCCCAAGTTTAAAGTTAGAGACGAGCTAAATCTGCAACTCCAACCAATCCTGCATCATTGCCCAATTCGGCTACTAATACTTTTGGTGCTGGATGTTTTCCACCGAAAGGCATATATTTTTCTATAGCTGCGCGAGTTGGTTTCATTAATAAATCTCCGGCATCAATCACTCCACCACCGATCACAACGCACGCTGGATCAACGATCATGCAGATCGATGCAATCCCAGCACCTAGCCAATCCCCCGTGGTGTTAAAAGCAGCAACAGCTATTGGATCTCCTGCGCGTGCGGCATCTGTGATGTGATTACCCTTAATTCCTTCAACGCTTCCATTTCCCCGAGCCAGTAGAGATTGCGCAGCACCGGGGTCAAGTGCAATGGCTTCTAATAGATGGCGATGCAAGGCAGAGCCCGATGCATATTGCTCGAAACAACCAAGAGATCCACAGCCGCACAAATGTCCCCCTGGGACCAAGCGAAAATGTCCAAACTCTGCCGCCACGCCAAAAGCTCCACGGTATAAAGCTCCATTGTTGACTAAACCGCCACCAATACCAGTGCCAACTGTCACCATCATCAATTCACTTTCACCGCGTCCTGCTCCATAAATCGCTTCACCCCAAGCCGCCGCATTTGCATCGTTTTCAATAACTATCGGAAGGTTGACCTCGCGAGAAATTTCTTCTTTGAGATTAATGCCATTCCAACCGGCGATATTGGGGGTAGCTAACATTGTTTGGCGATCAGAGGAGACGAACCCAGCAGCCGAAATTCCGACACTGGTAGCTTCATGTTGAGCTAGCAATTCTTGAATGACCCCGATAATCGCCTGTGTTAGCGCAGATCCACCTGCTCTCGGAGTATCTTCGCGATGAGTAGTCAAGATATTTCCCGAAGAATCTACGACTCCGCCTAGCACCTTAGTTCCACCGATATCGACACCAATGCTGAAATTCTCCACCTGCGAAGATTACCTGCTTAAGCCCGTGAAAGTTCGACTCTTTCCCACTAGCGTTCTCGCATGATTGAAAGCTACCTGCCGGCGCTGATGCCCCACCCGACAACGGGAAATATCACCACCATCATTACTGATCGAGCCGCCAATGAGCCACACCGCGTCTTACTCTCTCGCCCATTAGGAGATGGGTGGCAGTCAGTCACCTCGGTGGAACTCGATCTAGAAATCAGAAGCGTTGCAAAAGGTCTTATTGCGCACGGGGTTCAACGTGGCGATTGCGTGGCCATCATGGCAAAGACTCGCTATGAGTGGACGATTTTAGATTTCGCCATTATTTATTGCGGAGGAATCACCGTCCCAATTTATGAAACTTCAAGTGCTGAACAAATTAAATGGATCTTGAGTGACTCAAAGAGCGTTCTACTCATCGTGGAGTCCCCTACTCTTGCTCATCTAGCAACTCCAGTCTTGCCCGATAGTTGTAGAGAAATTTTAATTATCACTAATGATGCAATTCCATCTCTGATAAAAGTAGGTCGTGAAATTCCAGATTCTGCAGTAGATGAGAGAATCTCTTCTCTCGGACCCGAAGATGTCATGACGCTGATCTACACCTCGGGCACAACCGGCAACCCAAAGGGAGTCATTTTTACCCACGGAAATTTTCTCTCAGAATGTTCCAACGTGGTTCTATATGCCCGAACCGAATTCTTAAAGCCGGGCGGATCAACCTTGCTCTTCCTACCGATCGCGCATGTCTTCGGTCGAATGATTCAATTCGGAGCGCTTTATGCTGGACTGCACCTGGCGCACTGCGGAGATATCACCCGACTGCCTCAAGATCTTAGAACATTCAAGCCAACACTAGTTTTAGCGGTTCCACGAATTTTCGAGAAAATATATAACGGTGCTGAGAATAAGGCTCAGGAGTCGGGAAAATTAAAAATATTTCAGAAGGCAGTGGATACTGCGGTTCAATTCTCTGAGGGAATCGATAATGAAAATATTCCATTTAAACTTCGAGCACAACATCTCATTTTTGATCGCCTGGTTTATTCCAAAATCAGAGCCGGTCTTGGTGGTCGCGTAGAAGCCGCTATATCGGGTGGCGCCCCATTGAGTCCACGCCTGGGACATTTCTTCCGCGGCGCTGGAATCAACATTCTGGAAGGTTATGGACTTACTGAAACGACCGCAGCAGTCTCACTCAACGTACGTTCGGCGCAAAAAATCGGAAGTGTTGGTCGACCAATTCCTGGAACTCGAATCAGAATTGCAAGTGATGATGAAGTTCTACTCAAGGGCGCTGTAGTAATGCAGGGGTACTGGAATAATCCGGAAGCTACAAAAGAATGCATGACAGAAGATGGCTACTTCAAATCCGGTGATTTGGGGGCAATTGATAAAGATGGATACCTGAGCATCGTCGGACGCAAAAAAGAGATCATCGTGACTTCTGGTGGAAAGAACGTTGCTCCCGAGGTTTTAGAAGAGCGACTACGTGCCCATCCACTGATAAGTCAGTGCATGGTTGTTGGAGATAACAAACCATTTATCGCTGCGCTTATCACGTTAGACCCAGACGCAATTAAATTTTGGGCTAAAAGCAACCGAAAAGTGGGGGCCTCAATTGCTGATCTCACCAAAGATTCAACTCTCATAGATGTTATTCAAAGCGCTGTCGATGAAGCAAATAAGGCAGTGAGTCGGGCAGAGTCAATTCGAAAATTCACGGTCTTAGCCGAAGATTTCACGATCAACGATGGACAATTAACTGCAAAACTTTCAGTAAAGCGCCACGTAGTCCATCAACAGTATGCCAAAGAGATTGCTGACTTATTTGGTTGAGTTAGCAGAAGAACGAGCGCGCATCGCTCGCGAACTTCACGATGGAATCGCGCAACAGTTGGCTGCTATTGGCTACTGCTTAGATGCCGAGATTGGTAGATCTGATACCTCACTTGCATCCCGCAAATCATTACGCCAGATAAGAGAACAAATAACCGCCCTTAATAGCACGGTGAGAAATGAGATTTATCTTCTTCGCGACCCGCGTACGTTGAGTCCTCAGGAGAAGTTGCTTCAAAGCTTATCTGCTATGGATATTGAATTCTCCATATCTGGAATCTTGCCTAACACCGACACTGGTGTTGATTTATTTAAGACCCTGCAGGAGCTAACGAGAAACTCCATCGAACATGCTCGAGCTTCACACGTCGAAATACTGATTGAACTCGAGAAAATTACATTTCAAAACGATGGAGAGGCCAAAGAAATTGCCCCTGCAATTGGTTTGGGTCTAGTAGGTCTCAAAGAACGCTTGAACAACATCGGGTGGAGAATCAATCACACAAAAGGTTATTCGCACGTTGAATTATCTAAGGATTCTTAAATGCTCATATTAATAATTGATGACCATGAATTAATTCGAAAAGGGCTAATTCAAGCCCTCACGGGTGCTGGCCACAATATTGTAGGAGAAGCATCCACGGTCTCTGAGGCTCGTGCCCAATTGATGTTCACTACACCTGAACTGGTTATCGTAGATGTGAATCTTCCGGATGGTTCAGGACTTGACCTCGTTACTCCCTTAATTAAATTTGTGGTTCTCACCTTGGGTGATGATCCAAAATCATTGGCGACTGCGCATCAACGAGGTGCCGCGGCATATGTGCTTAAGGGTGAACCGGTAACTCACTTGCTCACAATTATTAACCAACTAGAGCGCTCGCAATATCACTTTGCCGCGCCAGCGCGCCCTCAAAATAGATTTGACCTCACCCAACGCGAATTAGATGTGATTCAAATTCTTCAAACCGGTTGGAGCGCCAAAGAAATGGCTTCACATCTCTTCTTAGCAGAAACCACCGTAAAGACGCACCTCACCGCCATTTATCGCAAGCTAGATGTGAGTAATCGAACTCAGGCGATATCCGTTGCTCTCGCCCATCACTTAATTGTCTAGTAAGACGGCCCGAAACCGCTCGCCCCAGATTGGCCAACTCCAAGATTCTTCGGTCCATCTCCTTCCAGCAACGCCCATCTCGGTTAACCCACTGGGATGATCCAGCATCTCATTAATTACCTTCGCTATCTGATTGCTGTTACGCCCATCTACCGTTTGTCCAGTCACACCATTGCGCACCGCATCTGGCGCACCTCCTGATGATCCTGCCAGAACTGCGATCCCACAAGCGCTGGCCTCAAGGTAAACAATTCCTAGTCCTTCGACTTCTAGACCAAAAAAGCGTGAACGAGAGGGCATCACGAATAGATTTGCCAGACGAAAGTATTCGGGTAATTTGTCATACCCCACACGCCCGATAAATCGGACGTGATCTTGAAGTTTGTACCTCTTCACCATTCGATCCAATTTTTTTTGGCGCGGACCAATTCCAACTAAGAGTAGAACAACATCAGGGTGCTGAGAAAGAATTTCCGGTAGGGCAGATAAAAGTTTATCTTGACCTTTTCGATGAACGAGTCTGCCTACACACAATAGGACTTCTTTCTCCTTTAACTGTAATTGATCTTGCAGAATCTGCGATTTATCACCTGGCATAAAATGGTGCATTGGAATTCCTGGTGCGATGTGAACCATTCGACAATTTGGATGCACGATTGGCGCCATAACGCTGCGGGTGAACTCTCCTAGAAAGGTTAAAACATCGATGGAGCGAGTGGAGGCTTTGTAGATGAAGCGAAATGGTGGAAGTTTGGCCCACCACACTTCATGACCATGCGTTAGAGCGACCACACGTGTTGCACCTGCACGTTTGAGTGAACCCGCCATCCAGGCGAGAGGCATCGCGGCGCCAAACCAAATAATTTCTGACTCATACTTTTTCATGACAGCGCGTACGCGGCGATTTACCCATGGAGAGGGAAGCAAGATTGAACTTCGATCGCGAATGATTGCAACACCGGTTTTCTCGATAAGTTTTTGATCGAAGAGCTCACTTCCCTCTTGAGCGGCGGTATAGATGACGATCTGCGATCCAGGTAGTTGATCGAGTAAACCCAGAATGAATGTTTCAATACCGCCTGCGCGCGGTCCCAGATCATTAGTTACAAGGAGAATTTTTCGCGCGGACATTCCACTAGGTTAGTGAGCGGTTGCAACGCTTCCCAAATTCACCGGGATCACAATGCGTGAAATCGTAAGGGAGGGACTAAACCTTTCTCGGAGAGAGCGCTAATCGCGTTTACCTCGGCGTTGGAGATCTCGGCGTTTGGCCTATCTGAGATAGTTAAGAGAACCGAAACAACACAATCCGAACAGGCAAGATCGCGCATGGTGCAGGTTTCGCAGTCAATGATCATGTTATGGAGAGTAAATCCTGCCGCTGACATTTACAGTAGGGCCATGTCACCTCGAGTTGCGGCCAACCTGATTATCGGTGCGGATGGCTCCACCACCCTTGCCGGCTCTTCACGGGCTCTCTCCTTTGCCGCGGATCGAAGAAGATTCCATCAGTTGCGGGGAGAGTTCAACGCCATCCTCATTGGAGGTGCTACCGCAAGAACCGAGCCTTACAAAAATACTCCTCTACCCCTTATCGTGCTTACGCATGGAGATCTCCCGCTTGAGGTAGCCACCAATCCTCGGGCCCAGGCCTGGCAAGAGCCCCTCGCGCTTGCAATACCCAGGGCAACCCGTCTTTTCGGTGATGTGCTGCTGGAAGTGGGGCCAACTTTGCTCCAGGTTGGCTTGGAGGCGCACCTAATCACCGAGCTATTTCTTACTGTCTCCGATGCCACCGGCGGTGAGAATTTTATTGATATGGGAGCACTCGTAAAATTCTTAGAAGAGCTAACGCGAGAGAAAGTAGTGGGAGGTCTTTTCCTGAGCTATCGCCTCGCGCCTTCCCACAGATAATTCACGGGCAAATTACCATTCAGGCATGGCCGCTATAAAAAATTTCGAGGAGATTGTGGCCGAGATTCGAGCGATAACGTCAAGGGCAGAGTTAATCCTCGCAGAAATCCCCGCCCCTCAAAAACTCGCCCCCTTCGCTTTTGCAATGACGGCTGACACCGTGGATGAGAGCGCAACTGCGCGCTTGGTTCTTCTCCATGATCCAGCCGGACAAGAAGGTTGGGCAGGAGCATTCCGCTGCGTCACCTTCGTGAGAGCTGATGTTGACAATGAGATGGCCTCAGACCCCATGGTCGCTAACGTGGGTTGGAGTTGGCTCATTGAAGCTCTAGATAAATTTGAATGCCGCTATGTTCAACCAAGTGGAACCGTTACTCGAGTTGCCAGCTCCTCCTTTGGAGCGCTGGGAGAGCGAGAAGACGATTCCGAAATAGAGGTCCGTGCTTCATGGAC
>JAYVUF010000020.1:0-3891 GCA_043788135.1 Actinomycetes bacterium | reverse complement strand
TGCTGAGATCTGTGCCGTTGCAGGCGCAGCTGCTTGTGCAGCTAACGGCGTTAAGTAAGGTTCAAACCTTCTTAGCAGTTAGTTACAAACTGTAAATAGCATGAAACTGGGCCGAAGACAAAAGTCTTTGGCCCAGTTTTTTTACTATAGTAATGCCTGATGTTTAAGTACATTTTCTACTTTCTTCTAGATTCTCTGATGGGAGCATCAAGTGAGCGAACCTCTTCTTTCGCTGCGTAGCATCAATAAATCCTTCGGCCCGGTCCACGTTCTCAAAAACGTCAACTTCGACGCTTACGCTGGAAAAGTTTCAGCTCTAGTAGGAGACAATGGGGCGGGAAAGAGCACGCTGATCAAATGTATTGCGGGTATTTACACAGCTGAGTCTGGAGATATCTTCTTCGAGGGTAATAAGGTAGCGATCCATGGACCCCGCGATTCCACCAGTCTTGGAATTGAGATTGTGTATCAAGATTTAGCCCTCTGCGACAACTTGGATATCGTGCAGAATATGTTTTTGGGACGCGAAGAGCGAACTGGTGCCGTCTTAGATGAGACCCATATGGAATCCCTGGCCGCAAAAACTCTTGATGGGCTGTCGGTAAGAACCGTAAAATCAATCAGGCAGAAGGTCTCTTCACTCTCAGGTGGCCAACGGCAGACCGTCGCAATTGCGCGCGCAGTTCTCTGGAACTCTAAAGTTGTTATTTTAGATGAGCCAACAGCTGCACTGGGCGTGGCTCAAACTGAACAGGTTCTCAAGCTGGTTCGTAGATTGGCAGACAATGGTCTGGCGGTGATCTTGATTAGCCACAACCTCAATGATGTTTTTGAAGTTGCCGATTACATTGCTCCCCTCTATTTGGGCACCATGGCTGCTCAAGTTGAGACTAAAAATGTTAAACCAAATCAAGTGGTCGAACTCATTACGACCGGAAAATCTGAAGGAGTTGTGGGGATGAAGGTATGAGCGTAAATGCAGATAACCTCGTAGCTGAAGAAGCATCAGTAAAGACTGTTTTGACAGATTACTTTGCCAAAGTTAAGGCTGGCGATATTGGCGCTCTTCCTGCATTCTTGGGTCTGATTACTCTAGGAATTGTATTTACCTTTTCATCGCAGTTCTTTTTAACAGCTCGCAACATGGCGAACTTACTCACTCAAGCGGCTCCTGTAATTGTTATTGCCATGGGCCTGGTCTTCGTTCTCCTGCTGGGTGAGATTGATCTTTCCGCAGGATTCGCCTCTGGAGTGTGTGGAGCCAGCCTGGTCCTGCTGATCAATAACCACCATTTCCCTTGGTATGCCGCCCTCTTCGTCAGCATCCTCGTCGGTGTGGGACTGGGTTGGATGATGGGAACCTTGGTGGCGCGTTTGCGCATTCCCTCCTTCGTAGTGACACTCTCTGCATTCTTGGCCTTTCAAGGAGTTTTGCTCTTGATGGCGGGTGAAGGCGGAACGATCTCTCTACAAGACCGATTTATTGTTGCAGTTGAAAATAATAACCTCACCCCCTTGCAGAGTTGGCTCTTTACCATCATTGGACTGGGACTTTATGTAGGCCTTGGCCTCAATCGCCTAGTTCATCGCCGGCGTCGAAATTTAAAGTCAGAACTATTCAAAGTTTGGCTTACCAGGAATCTGATATTTGTATTTTTGGGATTTGGCGCAACTCATGTGTTAAATCAGCAGCGCGGAAACCCCCCAAACAGCAGTATCAAGGGAATGCCAATCGTTGTTCCAGTGCTGCTTGCAATTTTGGTAATTGGAACATTTGTTCTCAACCGGACAGTTTTTGGCCGTCACCTTTATGCGGTGGGCGGAAATGCGGAAGCAGCAAGGCGCTCTGGAATCAATGTCCGCCGCGTACGTATCGTGGCATTCATGATCTGCTCAGGGCTAGCTTCAATAGCCGGAATGCTCTTTGCCTCCCGCTCAAACTCCATCTCACCTACGACTGGCGGCGGAACTACTCTGCTGTATGCGGTGGGAGCAGCTGTTATCGGCGGCACCTCGCTCTTTGGAGGAAAAGGAAAATTACGTGACGCAATTTTGGGAGGACTCGTAGTCGCCGTTATTGACAATGGGATGGGCCTACTTGGATTTAGCTCCGGTACTCAGTATCTAGTTACTGGAGGAGTTCTCTTGTTCTCAGCCTCTGTCGATGCGATCTCCCGCAAGGGCGCAAATATAGCTAATTAACATATACCGAATAAAAGAAGAAAAGCCCCTCTCCAATTTTCAAGGGAGAAGGGCTTTTCTAACTTTATTTACTTCACGCCCAATAAATGCTCGATTGCTAGTTGATCAATCTTCTCGTATCCATAGCCTCGAGTGCCAGCAAGTTCAACATCAAAGGAGGCGTCGCTCAAACTTTGCCAATTTTCTCCGACAGCCAAAGTTGGAACTTCTAGTTGATCAATGCGCGAGGCTTTCATCGCATCGATAACTCGAGGGTCACTTCGAAATGCCAGAGCACGCTCCTTAAGTGCAAGATAGGTACGCATATTCGCCGTCGCAGATTCCCAAACCCCGGCATCATCTTCAGTTCGAGCTGGCTTATAGTCAAAATGCTTTGGGCCTTGGTAGTTGTAGCGCTCCAGGAGATCAACCAGGAAGAAGGCAGATTTGAGGTCACCATGACCAAAGACCAAGTCTTGATCGTATTTAGGACCGTGCTGTCCGTTAAGGTCGATATGAAATAATTTGCCTTGCCAGAGCGCTTGCGCAATTCCATGGACAAAATTGAGCCCCGCCATCTGCTCATGACCAACTTCAGGGTTAACGCCAACCATCTCTGGATTATCCAAAGTGTTAATAAAGGCGAGCGCATGGCCAATGGTTGGCAAGAAAATATCACCACGTGGTTCGTTCGGCTTTGGTTCTATAGCAAACTTAAGGTCGTAGCCTTTTTCTTTCACATAGGCGCCGAGAATGTTAAATCCTTCGCGATAACGCTCAAGGGCGACATAGGCATCCTTGGCTCCATCGGATTCGGCGCCTTCACGGCCACCCCAGCATACGTAAATCTGGGCCCCCAGCTCTGCAGCCAAATCAATGTTGCGAATTACCTTGGCGAGGGCAAAACGTCTGATATCCCGATCATTTGAGGTAAGAGCGCCATCTTTAAATATGGGGTGGCTAAAAAGGTTCGTTGTAGCCATTGGAACTTTCATCCCAGTTTCTTCCAGTGCCTTTTTAAAGCGATGAATATGACCGTTTCGAGAAGCATCATCGCTACCAAATGGGATCAGATCATCGTCATGAAAAGTCACTCCATAGGCGCCGCGGGCAGCAAGTTCATTGACAGATCGCACTGGGTCGATGGGTGCTCTAGTGGCATCGCCGAAGGGATCGCGCGCCTGCCAACCAATCGTCCACAATCCAAATGTGAACTTATCGGCCGGGGTGGGGGTGAGTGACATTATAAAACTCCTTATTATTTGGCTCTTGGCCTAACCTACCCTTACCCTTACGACTTATCTACCTTCCAGCGGGAGTGGTGAAATGGCAGACACGCAGGTCTTAGGAACCTGTGTCTTCGGACGTGCGGGTTCAAGTCCCGCCTCCCGCACTTGTAATACTTGAACATCAGAAGAACAGCGATTTTACATTATTTTTTTGATACCTAATTAGTTGGATGGATATCGCACGCTTAAAATGCGGAATAAATATAAGACCAATATGTTGGCCTTTAGGAAAGTTCATCAAAATATGGGTCGATGCCCAATGTTTTCGCCACCGGTCGTTAGCGCGCTGCAAATCATTGACAAAATAAATCTGCGATTGCAGTCCGAGTGGGTATTTTTGATCCATGACAAAACCTTGGTGCGAATTTCCTTCCCTTTGATTGGTTTCAAATACCGTCTCCAGCACTCGTGTGATGTGTTG
>JAYVUF010000019.1:0-2743 GCA_043788135.1 Actinomycetes bacterium | reverse complement strand
TGGCTGGCAGGCGACCAATATTTTCCAAACAATCAGTCTCGCCATGCCTGATCGCACTTCCTTGCTGGACTCGCTTGTTATAGCCAACTCCGAGGACTTTGCCATCTACTACTAAAGCTCCACCGATTGGTACTCCGCCCTCGCTGGCTCCTTGACGTGCAGCTGCGATGGCGAACTCCAAATAACCCTGATCGTCCATTTTTTCCTCTTTCGGCTTAGTAGCCCTTATTTTAAGTGAAAATTGCCTGAGTGTGGGCTTAACACTAAGAAGATTTCCGTATACCGTTTGATTATTCCCCCGGTCTATGAGCCGTCATTTCATACGGGGTCGCAATCCCCCCCGATAACAAAATTAGGAGAGTTGAAATATGTCTAGTCTGGAAATTCGCGAAGGCGAATATGGGGACAAGGTCCTCGCCCTGGAGCCAGGTGGAATAGAGTCCATTCCCACTAAGGATCGACATGGCAAGGCTCGGAATTTATTCGCTACCTGGGTAAGTCCAAATATGGAGTTTGCAACCATCTATGTCGGGGCCTTAGCAGTTATTGCATTCGGTCTTAGCTTCAAGGAAGCAGTTGCCGGAATTCTGCTCGGCAATTTCTTAGGCGGATTAGGCCAATATTTCTTGACTCAAGATGGACCAAAGTATGGTGTGCCACAAATGATTATTGGGCGCGCAGCATTTGGGAAGTTGGGAAATATTATTCCTTCAATCCTTAATGCTGGAGCAGCTGGAATCGGATGGTTTGCAGTAAATAGCGCCTCCGGTGCTTACGCTCTTTCTACACTTTTCACCAAAATGAGCGTAGTTACCTCCCTTGTCCTCGTAGTTTTGGTTCAAGTATTAGTTGCCTTTGTTGGCCACAACTTGATTCAGAATATCGAAAAGTATTTGTTCCCTTATCTAGTGGTTGTGTTCACTATCGCTGGAATCTATGTTCTTACCAACTCTAAGACTCATCTTGGACATGCAGGCGCCGGTGGAACACCAGGTGGATTCCTTGTCTTGACTGCCGCAGCCTATGGCTACGCAGCTGGCTGGAACCCATTTTCTTCCGATTACTCACGTTATCTTCCATCTACTGAAGATCCAAAGAAAGCCGGCACAGCGGCAGGCTTAGGAATTCTTATTTCTGCTGGGCTGCTGGAAATTGTTGGTGCCGCTGCAGGAACTGCGGGATTACATAGTTTTGATTCTGGCAATCCAACAGGAGATTTTACCGGCTTGTTGCCAAGCTTCCTTGGAAAATTAATCCTTATTGGAATCGTTCTCGGATCAATCTGTGCCAACGTTCTAAATATTTATTCTGGTGCAGTTTCATTCCTTGCTATCGGATTCAAGATGGGTTCCACGTATCGTCGTGGAATTACGGCAGTAATTTTTGGCATTGCTGGCTTCGCGTTAGCACATGCTGCAATTAACAACCCAGCTAATAATTACGAAAACTTCTTACTGATTATGTCGTACTGGATCGGACCTTGGCTGGGTGTTATCGCTGCAGACAAGTTCCTCCGCAAAGGTGCTTCCATCGAAAGATTGCTATTTGCAAGTCGCGAAAATATCGCTGGCCCAATTGCATTTGTTGTCGCGACCGTTTTCTCAATCTGGGGATTTGTAAATCAGACTTGGGGGCATGGAAAATCATTCAAGTTTGTAAGCGGCTACTTTGTGAAGAAGCAAGGAAACCTTGGTGACATTACTTTCTTGGTGGGCTTTGTCGTTGCCTTTGCACTCTATTATTTTCTGGCTTCTAAAAAGGTTCGCGCTGAGAAATAAATATTAAATAATTACCAAGAAGTATGAAGTGGGCGTCCTTCTGCATAACCCGATGCAGATTGGATGCCCACGACGCATTTATCGTGGAATTCGTTGATTGTGGCGGCTCCCGCATAGGTAAAAGAAGAGCGGACGCCGGCGATGATCTGATCGATCAGATCTTCTACCCCGGGACGAGCAGGATCTATATACATCCGGCTAGAGGAGATGCCCTCCTCAAAGATTCTCTTGCGCGCACGATCAAAGGCACTTTCTTGGGTGGTACGAGCGTTTACTGCCCGCGCGGAGGCCATTCCAAATGACTCTTTATAGAGTTTGCCACTGGTGTCTTTGATCAAGTCTCCAGGGCTCTCTAGAGTGCCTGCAAACCAAGAGCCAATCATCACTTGAGACGCTCCTGCTGCTAGCGCCAAGGCAACGTCACGGGGATGGCGCACTCCACCATCGGCCCAGACATGCTTGCCCATTGAACGTGCTTGCGCTGCGCATTCGAGCACTGCGGAGAATTGCGGTCTTCCAACACCTGTTTGCATACGAGTGGTGCACATGGCACCAGGCCCAACGCCGACTTTAATTATGTCCGCCCCTGCCTCAATTAAATCCTTAGTCCCTTGAGCAGTGACAACATTTCCCGCAACAATCGGTAAACCAGAGTTTAAGGACTTGATTAATTTAATGGCCTCAATCATCTTCACTTGGTGTCCGTGAGCGGTATCAATCACGAGACAATCTGAACCAGCGTCAATTAGAGCTTGCGCCTTTACAACAACATCACCATTAATGCCGATAGCAGTTGCGATTCTCAGAGAATTCTTTGCATCTACAGCTGGACTGTACAAAGTTGATCGCAGCGCCCCTGACTTCGTCAGAATTCCTACTAAATCGCCGTTGTCATTAACGATCGCAGCAAATTCACGACGGCTCTGCTCCAGGGCTTCAAATGCTTCGCGCGGTAAAACGCCATT
>JAYVUF010000018.1:0-3661 GCA_043788135.1 Actinomycetes bacterium | reverse complement strand
GCGGACGAGGGAAATTTCTCCAGCGTAGATGATCCTCAGAGAGAAGAGATTGCCAGTGCACTCAATCTTGCTCCTGTAACCGCGCAATCTAGGATCGATGTCGCTCGTGTTTTGACTCGACACCTACCAGCCACTTGTGAAGCTCTCGCCAACGGGGATATTTCAAGTGCGCAAGCAACAGTTATCGCGAAGGAGAGTTCGGCTTTGCTGCGGAGAGGAATCGATCCAGATCAACTGAAATATTTGGAGGCGACAGCAATCGCCTATTCGGAGTTTCATACTCCCGCCCAAGTTACAAATAAAGTTCGAAGCCTCGTCGCGAAAATGGACCCCGTAGAGTTTGAAGTCGAGGTGGCGTCTGCCGCTCAAGGTCGTCGGGTGATCTTTACCCCTCAACCTTATGGAATGGCGCAGATTCTTGCCATACTGCCAGCCGCTGAGGCACAGACCATTTGGATAGCAATAGATAAATTGGCGCGAGCAAATCGAGAGAAAGGTCTTGCTAGAGTCTCCTTTGCTCCAGTCTCTGATGACTCCCATGTAAAGGGAAGAGCAGAGAACGCTTACGATGGAAAGAATACTGAAATTCATTCGAACCCTAATTATTCCTTACCAAAGTTCATGCTTGAGCAGATTGAACCGCTATCAATCGATCAGCTCCGTGCTGACGCGTTGGCGACAATTGCACAGAACTTTTTAGTAGAGAGCGAAAATCAGAATCTTGCCCATGGGCGAGCCGTAACACTAAATCTCACCCTTGATTTGCCCACACTGCTTGGACTTCAAGATAATCCTGGAATACTGGCTGGTTATGGTGAGATTCCAGCCTCGGTTGCTAGATTGCTGGCCTCCGATGCTAAATGGAAACGATTTATCTCTGATCCAGTTACAGGAAATCTCTTGGATTTTGGTCGAATTTCATATCAGCCACCTCAGCCATTAGTCGATTTTATCGTTGCACGAGATCGAAGGTGCAGATTCCCAGGGTGCAGGCAACCAGCTCGAGTTTGCGATATCGACCATGCAATTCCGTGGGAGAAAGGGGGCCAGACCTCCAAAGAGAACCTCGGCTTATTGTGTAGGCGACACCATAGAATGAAAACTCACGGTGGTTGGCAACTGCTTTCTGGCGCTAACGGGTCTTGCGAGTGGATTTCGCCAGATGGACAAAAATTCCGCGTGGAGGCCCGCCGCATTGATGAGATGGTTTGATATTAATGGGTTATTACGGAAAAGCTTTCGCTCAAACCCCCAAGGGGCGTTAAGGTTCCCCAATCGGAAGTAGTGAAAGGACCTATAAGTGTTTAAGGGATTTAAAGAATTCATCCTGCGAGGAAATGTAATTGATCTCGCGATCGCCGTAGTTATTGGTGCAGCGTTTACCGGGATTGTCACCCAATTAACAAAATCATTCATTCAACCTCTCATTCAAGTAATCGGCGGAGGTGGAGTTACTGGCGGAGCATTTATGCTTCATGGGGTTGCCTTTGAATGGGCAGCTTTTCTCAATGCAATCATAAATTTTATAATTGTGACCGCTGGTCTGTACTTTCTTATCGTATTACCTATGAATCGAATCATTGCCCGTCGCCATCGATTCGATGCAGAAACAATCCCCGCAGCTGAACCTGAACCTGAAGATGTCGCACTACTCAGAGAAATCAGGGATCTGCTGCGCACAGAGCGCACAGAGCGCACAGAGCGCACAGAGCGCACAGAGCAAGGAATAGAAACTCAAAAGGAAATAGTGCAGCCAACAAATCAGGAGATATAAATTCACATTGAAAAAAATTAAGTTCACCCCGTTACCATTGAAGAAGCAATATATCTTTAAGCGATCAAGATTCTTCCAGGACTCGATTACAGATTGTTAATAGCGTCTTCTCATATTTTTGCGAATTGAGCGGTGCTGGTTCCAACCATCAACTACAGCTTCGATAATTTATACAATTCGGTTTAAGCCCGCTATGACCAAGATTTCATTGGCCGCTAGGGGAGGAACTGAAAGAGCAGTTCGTTTTGAAGTCGCTCGGCGAGTATCTAATTTTGTACACAGCAAATGCAAACCGCCCCGACGAAAATCCATCGAGGCGGTTCACACCTTCTACAGTGTGTAAGTTTTTAGAAATGCAAGGCGTTTGTCACTACGTCTTGCTGATTGGCCAGAAGCCCATTGAAGTTGGTTCCATAGAACCAACTTACATTTTGAGTGTTGTTGGTATCTGTCCACATCGGGTGGGCGACATTGTCTGAGCCAACGGCGAGATCGGTGTAGTCACCGATGAAGCCGCCGCGGAACTGGTAGCGAGTATTGATCGGCGCAGTTGTTGCCACCTGCGTCGCCCCGCCCAACTTGCTCACTATGTAGTCCAGTTTGCTGTTGTTGATGTACGGGCCAGCAAGGAGGCAATTAACGCTGCCTTTTGGATCGTATTTGGCGCACGACTGCCATGGTGAGACGACATCCGCTACGTAACTACTGAAGTAAACACTCCCAGTCGCACTAATCGAGACTGCCGGGAAGACAGAATCCGCAGGTGAAGCGGCAGGCGCGGACAATGTCATGTCAGCGCTGCCAGGATATCCGACAGCCACACGGTTTATGGCGGTCCCTGGCACTGCATCTGGGGCGGACCAAGTGGCTCCCCCATCGCTGGATTTGGAGTAAACCGCTTGTGCATGGCAACCAACTGGTTCGGCGGGGGCACTCGCACAGAAACTGGACGAGTCATAGGTCGTCGCAGAGTCATTGGTAGAAGAGGTCCAAGTCGTGTAAAGCGAGCCATCTGGGCCAGCGGCGGCAGCTGGATAACTATTGACTCGGAACTTCGTGTTCTTAAGAGTTCCGATGTCCTGCAATGGAGCCACTGCCAAAGGAGAGCTCCAAGTAACGCCACCGTCAGTTGATTTCACCACGTAGATGCTGTTAGTAGCAGCCATGCGAGTTGATGACTCCCAGAAGATAGAGACGCTACCGTCAGGAGAGACCACAGGTCGTGAGCCTTGCCCGTAGTGAACGTTTTGTGAGATGGAGATTGGACTACTGAAAGTCTGGCCGCCATCAGATGAGAAGGAAGTGAAGATGGGTGACTGTACGTAGTTTCCGCTGGCAGAGAAGATGAACCGGGTGTAACTGACGTAAACGCGGTCGCGGAATGGGCTTGCAGAGTAGTGGTCTGCAGCAATCCACTCTTTGTCATTGAAGGCCGCTTTGTTGTTTGTCTGAGTAACCCACGATGGTTGGGACCACGTCAATGAGCCCCCGGCGATAGTGCCCGTACTTACCTCAACACCACTTGCCGGGTCATTGCGATCGAAACCAAGACCCGCGTAGAAAACGTGGCCACGACTATCAAAGGCGACTGCCGGATCTCCGCCACCGCCATATGGGCCTCCGGTCAGGTGTTCTACGCCTGGGATGAGGGTTCCCAAATGTTGCGGATCGGTTGCATTTGCTACCCAAGATTGCCCGCCGTTGACAGATAAGTATGCCCCCGAGTAGCCATCTGCTAGGGCGCTGCATGGTGTGCCACTAATCGTGCAAGCCCAGGTGCGAGCTACGTAATCATTGGCAGATCCGACCACGATGTTTGGATTGTTTGGATCAACTGCGATCGAGGTTTCATTCTGCGGCGCCGCGTTGCGATCTTGATTGACCGTG
>JAYVUF010000017.1:0-6379 GCA_043788135.1 Actinomycetes bacterium | reverse complement strand
ACTATTGCATCTCTGGGCAAAGTTCACTCTGATATTGCAATTTTGACTCGAACTAACGGGGGATTAGATCCCTTTGAATCCTCGCTCAAAGCGCATGGAATAGAAACTCAACTTAAAAATAGTGAACGCTTCTTTGATCGCGTAGATGTCCGCGATGCCATGCGTGCAATTCGGAGCGCATCTGTTTTGCCATCAGATGCCAGCGATTGGTTCTCTGATCTACAGTCGGTACTCCGACCATTTGGCAGTTCAGATTATGTGCGTGCCTTTATCTCCCTAGGCGCAGAGATGAAAGCGGCTGGCGCCCCCAGTATGAGAATTTACTTGAGAGAGTTAGAAGATAGAGCCGACCAAAATAACCCACCCACCTTGCCCGGGGTGGTTCTCTCAACTCTTCATGCCGCGAAGGGCTTGGAGTGGGACCACGTCTTTCTCGTAAATATTAATGAGGGGGTTCTGCCCATGGGAACTGATATTGAGGAGGAGCGGCGCCTGTTCTATGTCGGACTCACGCGCGCGAAAGAGACGGTGCACATCAGTTATTCAGGTACTCCCAGTCTCTTTTTAGCGGGATTGATTGACCCTTAACAGCTGATCTTTAATTAGGTTGCGAGGTTTAGGACTCTCACCGTACTCTTAGAGGACTGTCTATCGGGCAGCGATAAATATCGGGCAGGGATAAATACCGGGCAGGAAAAGTTAAGGAGGCAGATGTGTCAATGACACTTCGACTACTCAGCACATCACGTGCTGCGCTTTGCGCTGCTTCGAGTAATTCCGCCGCAGCCTCACATTCAACATATGCGCATCCTTCAGTTGTGAAGTTCTGGGCAACCAAGAATTTTGCAGCCTATGGACTGCGCGGAACCTGGAGTTCTATTCGATAACTCGAAGAGACCCACCAGGGACCGCACATCCAATCGGATGAGCGGTCCTTTTTCTTTTATCCAAATAAAAAAAAGAAATAGCGAGAAATAGGAGGTGAGAACAATGGCTGTTCTCTTTAGTGAATTATTGGTACCGGGATGGGCCGATGAGAAGATGATTGGACTCGGTGATGTGACTGGCGATCTTTCATTGCCGTGCCACAGCGCTGATCCCAATCTTTTCTTTGATGAAACCCAATCCTGTGTCATGTTAGCCAAGTCGCTCTGCGCGAGATGCCCGATGCGAACGGCCTGTCTAGAAGGTGCACTATCTAGGAAAGAACCTTGCGGGGTTTGGGGCGGAGAGCTTTTTGTAGAGGGTGTGCCGGTTGCAGCAAAACGCACGGTCGGCCGTCCCCGCATAACTCCAGCACTTAAACCCGTCGCCCTGGATGAAGCGAGAATTGAAGATGAGGATGAAGCGCTTGCCAGTTAAAGCTGACACCCACAGTTTGGGTGAAAGTTCCAATGGCGTACTTCGGGCAAGCGCATTGGTTCGAGTAGGTCATACCAGTATGAGCGCGCCATCAGCGAGCTCATACCTGTCGCAAAAAATTCTCCGACAGCGAGTGCTACCAAACCAGAGAGATAGGCGATGGCTGCGCTAGGAAGTTCACGCGGTACGAACTCTTGCTCAACACTAGTTCCGTTTTCACGTTTAATGAGCGTCACGCACCGTAAACAGGGAGAGTTCCCGGGTACTACAAAAGGTCCTATCTCGACCTCTCGGCCGATCAATTGATTGATATGGAGGTGAGTGGAACCCTCACTCATCCAGCGCTGTACATAATCCCATTCAATAGGAATGGTAGAAATAATTAAATCTGGCTGACTCTTCGCCACCAAGCCGCCACGCGCAATGCGTGAACTTCGAGCTAGCTCTTCTGTAAATTCTTTTCGCGCTTTACCGATATCGCCAGTCCGTACCACGATGCCACATACATCTTCACCCGTCAATCGGGTCGGCATAACTCTGCGACTTATTAAACGAGTATGTGTAAAACCTGACGCCAATAAGGCGGCAAGTAAATTATGCGCAAAACGATTTTCACCAGAAACTAAAATCGTGGCGCTTTCTCTCTCCATTAGTTCTCTTGCTCCTCCATCATCTACTCCCGGGCGATGGGTGAGGAGCGCTCGCTCCGTTGACTCCCTTATAGAGATTAACTGCGCACTGAAATCTTCTGTGGCTGGCTGCGTGGCGAGAGCGTGTTCCTCAATCAGTCCTTCTGCTCGCAGAAGGTCCACAAATTTTAATATTTCATCCGTTTCACATTTTAGAGCACGTGCAATTTCACTTGTGCTTGCTCTTCCATCTAGGTTGCGGGCGATCTGAGTGTGTAAACCTGATTGAAGTATGAACCCATGTGTTGGAAGCCCGAGGCGAAACTCATTTTTAACACGGGACAAACTCACTCCGCTTTTGAGCCGAAAGTATCTAAGTTGTAAAATTTTCTCTGCCACCACCGAAGAATGGCGTGATTTCGAGGAACTGGTCAGGCTTCGTTGATTTTCTGGGGATAAAAAATCACCCCCACCAAAAAGGTGGGGGTGATCGCAGACCTATTCGAAACTCAATTGAATTAAGTGTTTAAGCCTTACCCAAAATGCGGTTTACCTTTGTGCCACAAGTAGGACAAATTCCCTGTGCCATTCGGCGACCGGATTCTGAAACCTTCACATGACCTTCGAAGGAACGCTTCTCTTTGCACTTAACGCAGTAGGCCTCGCCTTTGTATTCCTCAGCCATGATGAACCTCCTATCGCCACACGCTCACAGCTTCGGGAGCCTCCCGAAGCGAGCGTATGTACGAGAGCACCATACCCGCGCAATGAGCGGTGCGGGGGGATTGAAGGGGGAATGTGTAGGAATTTACGCTCGCTCCGAGTTAAATTTCAGCAAAAACGATTTGATTGGGGCGAAATGTCGGATTTGGGGTTTTTTCGCGTCTTAGAACTGATCATGGAGGATGGCTTCGGGCGTGGCCGTCACACCAGCCTCAAAGCCCTCAAGGAAGGCCTCCGCCCGCTCCTTGTGAGGATATCGATTGAGGTAAGCATAGAAGTCAGCCCCGTGTCCTGGTACCCGCAGATGAATCAGTTCATGAAAGAGCACGCAGGCAATTACATAATCCGGGGTTCCATTGAGGCGTACGGAGATTCGAATTGTGCGCTCACTTGTCGTACATGAACCCCAGCGCTCGCGCATGGTGCGCCACGAAACTGAAGCAGGACGTTCGTGAAAGTCGGGAAGGAGTTCGGCGAGCAGGCCTTCAGCCATCGCCTGAAGGAGTTGATCAGTAGATCTGCTCTTAGCCTCCCTACGTAAGACGATTTCAATCATTTCTGGGATTATCGAAAATTCATCTTTGCGACTCATTCGGTCTGGGATATGTATTTCGATGATTCCATTTTGGCGAAAGGCGCTGATGCTTTTCTTTCGGCGGGAGCTACGAATTACCCGAAATTCGGGGAGGTTATCGGGAAGAGCTCTGGCTCGGAGGAATTTCTGACTTCCCTTACGCCCGCTACTCACGGGGTGGAGGCTAGCGTCGAAGAGTGAGCCTTGGAGAAAACTGTCCACACTATTCACACTATCCACACTTTCCAAGAGTTATCCCCTGTTTCTCCACAGATTTATCAACAATTTAATTACGAGGATTGTGGCATTTCTTTTTGGTATTCGAGCAGAGTTAGCATAAGTTTCACTCACCAAGTCCTCGGATAACCGTTTGATGTATGCAAGGGGAAGGCAGACATCAAATCGTGCGGCCGAGGATTTGGCTTTTTATTTTCTATTTCTACTTAATTTAGGTTAGCCCGGAAAGATCATCAGGGACGGTGGTGCTCGCAAGAAAGCCGGCGGGGTCTGCCAGATCTGAAGCAGATGGAAGTAGCGCGGAATCTTCCCAACGATGATCTCGAATTAAAACCCCACCATTTGCTGCTCCACTTAATTCATAAATCGCATTCCAAAAATGTGAGCATTCGCGAATCGTCCGTGGAGAAATTTGTAAACCTAATAGCATTGCAAAAAGCTGTTGGGTTGGCGCACTTTCAACTCGAGATCGACGATAGCTTTCTTGCAGTGCAGAGAGTGATGGCAATCGATCTGTCGCTGCGAGTGATGCAACATGATCAATCCATCCTTCGATTAAGGCAAATGTTGTTTCTAACTTTGCTAAGGCCGCCGCTTGGGCTGGACTTTGTTCAGGTTGAAACATTCCTTGATTGATCGCCATAGTTATTGATTCAGGGTTATTAATATCTAACTCTCCAGAATTAATTGCATTTTCAGCTTGGCGTTGAATTGAATTTATGTCTACCGTAATTCCATTTCCGTAACTTTGAATGAGCCCCCGAATATATTCAGAGAGCCAAGGAGTATGAGTAAATAAACGTTGGGCAGCGACCTCACGCAGCGCGATGTAGATAGTTATCTCTTGCTCGGCAATCGCAAGCCCTTCACCCCAGAGAGCAATATTTTGCGGGATCAAGTGCGCACCTGATCTTTCAAAGAGGGGGACTGCTGCATCTTGAGAGCTGGTTAATCCCATTGCTAGAGTTCCAATAGATTGACCTAGTTGTGTTGCAATCAATTGCCCCATAAAACTTCGCATTACAGGTAAAAATCCTTCAACTCCAAAGTTAGGTATCTGGTTGGAACCGATGAGTGCTGCAAACTCTTCACTCTGGAAATTGGCACCTTGATCCTCGAACTGTGGACCCATCTCTTTGAGGACCTTTCCTAAAGCTTCAACCATTCCGATCGCTAATGGTTCAACAAGTTTTTGCCATCCCGTTATCGATTGATCAATCCAATCCTTACGACTCCAGGCAACATCAGCGTTGGTGACGGTGGCCGGAAATTGGGTGTGGGCCTCAATCCACGTATTTGCAATTCCAATCGCTTCATCTGCCTTACGCGCATCTTCTTTACCAACGGGAAGTTCACTCTGAGTTGCCAAGAATTTACGGGCGGCATCACGCATCACGCTCAACTGCAACATGGGAGCACCAGTAGTCCCGGGAGCACCAAAAGTCCCGGGATCGAAGAAACCTTCATTGGGTACGAATCCGAAACCGTTCACCGTAAACTCCCACTTTCTTGATCATCTCATTAGACTCAAAAAATAGAACGCTATTCCTCACCGCTATCTTCCCTCTTTTCGTGGGGAAAAAACCATTTACTTGGGTTAAAGTGTTCGTATGTTCCAGACCGTCCTCGCTTTCACGCGAGCCAGCGCTACTCACTCGACTTCGACCGCTTTTGCAGCGTTAATCTGGTGGGTGGTTCCGATTGCAGCGGTCTCAATTGCGATTTGCTATGTGGTCTGGACCTCAAAATTCAAAGATAAGTTTAGGAACGAGACAAATCGCTCTGTTAGGAGTTTCACCCTTTTCCAGGAGACCCTGCGGGACCCCAATTCCGAGCACTAGAGTAATTCCATGAGTTCTTTCCAATTTCCGAATAACCCCTTTGGCAACGGCCGCCCTCCTGGCGAGCCGCGGACCCCTGGCTCGCGGCGAGCGATGGGCCCACTTGGCTACGTCATCATTGCTCTTGTAGTCATCATTGCGATCCTGGTTTCACTCACCGGTTTTTATACTGATCTTCTATGGTTCCGCTCCGTTAATTTCACCAGCGTCTGGAGTAAAACGCTTTTCACTAAAGTTGAACTCTTTTTTGCCTTTGGCTTAATTACTTCACTCGTTATCACTTCAAATGTCGCGATTGCTTATCGTCGCAGACCAATCTACGTTCCCATTTCAGTAGAGCCGGATAATCTTGAGCGTTACCGTGGACAAATAGAGCCGATTAAGCGCTATCTGATTGCTGGCGTAGCAATAGTAATTTTTTGGTATTCCGGAACTTCGGGTTCTAAGTTATGGCAGACCTGGTTGCAATATAAAAACTCCACAAGTTTTGGAACCAAAGATCCGCAATTCCACTTAGATATTTCTTTCTTCGCTTTCAAACTCCCAATGTACGAATCTTTAATCGGTTGGGGAATCTCCACCATTCTGATTGCTTTGATTGCGGCGGTAGGAATTCACTACGTCTACGGTGGAATCCGCCCACAGGTAAGTCAAGATCGAACAACGGTGGCAGCTCGAGTTCAACTCTCGGTGCTCCTTGGAGTATTAGTTCTGATTAAAGCGGTTGCCTATTGGTTTGATCGATATAACTTAGCGCTGCACCAAGGAAATTTATTTACTGGTCTCGGCTATACCGATGTCAACGCACTCTTGCCTGCCAAATCTATCCTCGCGGGCATCGCAGTAATCTGTGCGCTCTTATTCTTCGCAAATATCATTCGCCGCTCTTGGGTTCTGCCAGCTGCTGGAGTGGCTTTGATGGTTATTTCATCGCTCTTGATCGCTGGTATCTATCCAGCATTTATCCAACAATTTACGGTCAAGCCAAGTGAATCCAATAAAGAAGCCCCTTA
>JAYVUF010000016.1:0-11247 GCA_043788135.1 Actinomycetes bacterium | reverse complement strand
GAGTTGTTACCTTGAGCATGAGGACTTCGCGTGCGTATTGAGTTCCGAAGGAGGTTCGAAATGGACGGACCAACGGTAGATCTATGGTGCGAAGTTCTAATTCTGCAATTTCCATAATTACTCCATTACATATTCGTTGTGGGAGGAAAATCCCGTTACTTTCTTTCCTGCGGCGAAGGCCTGAGTGAAGGCTTCTCGTACCTCGAATCGATATCTTTGATTTTGTTCTGGGTCTATTCGTCTAATTTTAACAATGTCCTCAGGTAAGGAAATTAATTGCGCATTGTAAGGGGGATGTGTCATCTCCACTCGGGGGCTAGGTTGTGGAGTGGAAAGGTCCCAGCGCACCATTATGCGATCAGATTCATCACCATTATTTAATGAATCCGACATGTTTCCATAAAAATTTGGAAGGTAGGCTACTAACTCTGCACCTAATTTTATTACATTAAATTTAGCATTACGTCTCACCAAGGGATCAAAAGTCCAGGTTATTGAGGCGTATTCGCGTTCCTTCGCCCAGTTCCATTGATGCATCTTTAGCGCGGTTCCGAGCCCTAAATCGCGATGAGATTCTATGAAGGCGGTCATATGAGAGTGAAGATGAATCTCCGGTTCAATTGTGGGGAAGGCAAAAGAAGCACCCACTATCTTTGCACCATCAAAAATACCAACTAGATAACTTCCGGCGTGCACCAGCGCCTGCAATAAATTAGCGGTAACTTGAGTTTCATTATCGGTCGGCCAGACTGAATCAAAGATCATGCGGGCATGAAACTGCTCCTGCAGGGTATGAAGTTCCCGTATTTCAGCCATTTGTCACTCCACTTTCCATGAGCAAGGAATATTTGTCCCAATCTAAGTCGTAAGAGTACCTTTTCCACGTGAGTCCCTTGTGAATACGTGGTTCTTATTACTTCGCGTAATTCCGGCCTTTGCCTTAACTGCGCTCTTACTTGCGATCGTCCCGGGTCAGGGAGTCGCTATGGTCCTTCGGCAAAGTTTGATTGGTGGGAGACGAGCCGCATTCTTTTCGATAATTGGAAATTCAACTGGACTTCTGATCTGGGGCGTCATGTCTGGCGTAGGTCTCTCAGTGGTCTTCGCAAAATCGCATTTAGCTTTCAATATTTTGAAATATGCCGGTGTGGTATTTCTTTTAGGTTTGGCAATTCAAACCTTGCTCCAACTGAAGAAAGAGTTTGGCAAATTTGATTTCGAAGGTAAGGCAAAAACTAACGCGATTGCCGCTTATAGATTAGGACTACTTACAAATCTGACAAATGTAAAAGCGGCTGTCTTTGCGGTTGCCTTCATCCCACAATTTGTACCAAAGCACTTCTCGCTCGGTTTTGGAATATTTATACTTTCGTGCGTGCAAGCCACTGTCTCATTTACTTGGTACTCGGGATTGATTATGGCGGTGGATAAATCGTCGATCTTCTTGGCCAGGCCTCGCGTGCGGCGAACTCTGACTGGAATATCCTCCGCCGGAATCGCGCTCTTAGCTATAGGTCTTCTGCTGACACACCCTCGGTAGAATTACAACGCGGAGGTGAGATACTGAATCACATCCCAGCAATGCCAGGAACCGTTATGGATTTTATTCATCTTCTCTGCGCCAGCTAAATCTGATCCCAACGTGAGCAGGGCCGGCTCGTGGTAGGTACCCCATCGAACTTGTCCTAGTCCTATATTTGCCATGAGGGCATTGCACAAGCACTTCACGTTCTCTGCCTCCACCGGAGACCCACCTTTAAACTCATAAGTCTTGAGTGGTTCACCACTACAGCGGTAGCCAATTCCACCATGTGGAGTTAGGAATGGTGAGCGGAGATAGCCGAGGTCGCATTTGCGATCGCGAGTTGCATAAATTTCAGGGTCGGTGGAAGTTCCATTTATCTCTACTACTTTGAAAGGGAATCCTGTTGCAGAAGTCTTAGGTTCGGTACGAATCTCTAGGGTTCCTTCCGAGATTGCACAGAGCACCTCTTTACGAAGTTCCTCGGTAATTCCAGATTCCTGAGAGAGTGCAAAGAGTGAGCCAACTTGAACTCCGATTGCTCCAAGTTCGATCGCTTCCTTCACTCTCTCTGGTGTGCCAAATCCACCTGCGAGCCAAAATGGCAACCCAACTGCTTTCACCTTCTCAATATCGGCGAGATCTTTCTCTGAAAAGCTCACCTGACCATCTGCGGCCAAGTGAGACTTATTTCTAGGAGGTGCATTATGGCCACCGGCTGTAGGTCCCTCTATAACAAAACCGTCAGGTCTCGTAACTTCATCGCGTGCCAAGTAATTAGCAAGGATGTGGGAAGAGACAATGGCCAAGAATTGAGGGCGATGGAGCACACTGAAATCAACGTTCTTAATTATTGCTGGATCAAATGCTAAAGGATGGGAATTATCAGATCCCTCAACTTTAATTTTGAAATTAACTTTTACTCCGGTGAGTAGATGAGTGATGAGTTGGGGGATATCAGCTGGTATTCCCGCTCCCATCAGTATGTAATCCACGTCGGCCAGAATTGCACCGAAGACGGAAGCAGGGGTAGCCAACTGAATTTTCTCCAGAAAATTAATTCCAACGAGACCATCGGAATTTCTTTTAGCTAGGGTTACTTCGACAAAATTCGCTACTACTAAAGTTTTTTGAGCAAATGGCGTTGGAGTGATACTCAACTTCGGCACATCTAGGTAACTAGCGGTTTCTGACCTTCCTCCATCTATGAAGAATCGACCAAGAATCTCTGAAACGCATTCTTGGTCTGGAAATTTCGAAAGTGCCCAGCGAAGATCACCGCTCACATCTCCATCTTGAAGTTTGCGAGCAAGGACGGAATCCACCGCAGTGCCCGAAACAACTCCAAGTTGTCCTAAATTTGCAACAGCGTTGGCCATCTCTGCAGATGAAACTCCTATACCCATGCCACCCTGAATAACGATCGGTAGTTCCAAATTCTGGCGTTTATTCACCCACAAAATCTAAGACTCGCCTCACCTCGTACTGAATGGTAGGGGTAGGGCCAGCACTCAATCGGGATAGTTGTAAGGGACTTTAGCCAATTTCAAAATCAATTCTCTTTTAATGGTCGGCCACTCCTCGGAGAGAATTGAAAAGTAGGCTGAGTCTCTCCATGTGCCATCTGGTCTGCGCATATGGTGGCGCAGAATTCCCTCTGGAATTGCACCTAATCTCAATATTGCGCTCTTGGAACGTTCGTTGAGCGAATCAGTTTTGAGGGTCACTCGTTCAACATTCTGAACCTCGAATGCATCTTCCAGCATAAGCAATTTGCACTCAGTATTTACAAAGGATCTCCAATATGGGCGCGCATAAAAAGTTGAACCTATCTCTAGAGAGCCATGAGTAGGATTTAAGTCAAGAAAAGAGGAAGTACCGATAGCGCGCTCAGAGCTTTTAATCACCACTGCAAATGCAACGCGGGCACCCACAGCGCTCTCTTTTATAAAGCGTGCCATAATTTCGCTGAATTCTGAACTAGTTTGAGGAACTGCAAAAGGTAGCCAACGGTAAATTTCCGGATCTTTACCTATCTCTTCAAATAGCTCTGGAATTCTGGCCGAGGTGAGCGGTTCCAATCTGAGGCGCTGAGATTCCATCAACCTAGGGTAATAGTCAACAACCTGCTTGTGGGCGATAATCTCTCCATGAAACAACCTTCTACTTTGAAAACCTTTCTCTGGTTTAGTGGTGGATTACAAGATGCCCTCAAGTTTTACAAAGCTACCTTTGGGAGGCAGATGCAAATTGCAGAGGAGCAACTCAACGACCCTCAACTTTTTACCGCCGAATTTTCTATATATGGACACGATTTCATTGCCATGAATATACCTGGGGGAGATTCATTCAATAATTCCATCTCCTTACATATTCAAGTGGATGGACAAGAAGAGGTAGATCGTCTTTGGAGCATAATCACAACAAACGGTGCGCCAGGATTCTGTGGCTGGTGTACAGATAAATGGGGAGTTAATTGGCAGGTAACGCCATTTCAGATGAGTGGTTTTCTTGGACATCCTGACAGTGCCAAGGCGCAGCAGAACATGGGCTTTCTGCGCCAGATGACCAAGATACAACTTTCAAAGTTCGTGGAGTAAGGATTTTTTCAAGAGTATTAAAGCGAGTGGATGTAAACAGTCAAAACTGACATAACCGTTGACACGGCAATTGAAAGCAACAACAACCCAAATATACGAGTCAGCACCATGAGGCCTTGTTCTCCCATAGTTTTTTCTACCGGTACCGCCGCCAGCAAAAGGATCCCAGTCAGAGCTGAGAGAATTAAAATGATAACCAGGTCAGCTATGCGCAGACTCCCGCGGTCAGTATTCCCGATTGCAATGACAGTGGCGATCGCACCGGGACCTGCCATGAGTGGGATCGCCAGAGGAACTACCATCGCCCCTGTAGCTTGAGCTTCAACGAGGGTACTTTTTTTACCCATCACCATGCTCCAGCCGATGGCCCCGATCACAAGCGCTCCCGCTATTCGAAATGCCCCGATCTGAATACTGAGCAGTCTTAAAATTATGTCGCCCACAAAATATGCAATGAGTAGTGTCGCCCCAGAAACTGCTGCAGTCTGCACTGCAATCTTCCGGCGTTCTTGGGTGGTGGCACCCGATGTGAGATTTAAAAAGACGGGAATGGATGTAATTGGACTTACAATGGCGAAGAGGGCAACGAGAGTTGTAACGTCGTTGCTGATCTTCATGTTGGAAGCATCGCACATATGGTCAAGCACCTGAAGTTGTTCCACCCATTCTCACGAGTAGAACAACTTCAGTCGCTTGTGCTGAGCGTTAGAACTGGCACCCTTTTACCTCTGGTACCCGGAGGTTCTGCGAATTAGTCGAATACTACTTCGCAACAGGGCAATTTGGAAGAATTTCTCCCCTGGGAATTAAGAATTGGCGCAAAATAACGTCATTTTCAGCGCTCATCCTCATTTGGAGCTGATGAAAGCCTGCACTGCCAGTTCTATATCCTCCGTGGAGTGGGCGGCAGAGAGTTGGGTTCGAATACGGGCCTTGCCCATTGGAACCACGGGATAACTAAATGCAACTGCGTAAACCCCATTGGCAAAGAGTCTTGCTGCGAACTCACTCGCCAAAGTCGCATCGCCAAACATGACTGGAACTATGGGCGTTTGGCCCTCCAGTACATCGAATCCCGCCTGCGTCATCAGCCGACGAAATAAAGCTGTGTTCTCCAGTAACTTCTGCCGTAGTGAATCAGATTCCTTCAAAGTTCTGAGCGCAGTTCTTGTCGCTTCGACGACTGCGGGTGGAACGCTATTTGAGAAGAGGTAAGGCCTGGCTCGTTGTCGAAGCAAGTCGATAATCTCAGCCTTGCCACTTATGTACCCACCACTTGCCCCACCGAGCGCTTTACCAAGAGTTCCACTGACTAGGTCTACCCTCGATTCAACTCCCGTTAATTCCGGAGTTCCTCTGCCGTGAGCGCCTAAATGTCCTACCGCGTGAGAATCATCAACCATCACAAGCGCGTCATATTTTTCAGCTAGGTCGCATATAGATTGCAGGTTGGCGATGTACCCATCCATAGAAAATACGCCATCGGTCACAATCAGACGTCGACGCGAAGATTGCGCAGCGATTAAATGCTCTTCTAAGTTCTGTATATCCCCGTTTGGATATCGCAACCGTTGGGCTTTCGATAAACGGATCCCATCGATAATTGAGGCATGGTTGAGAGAGTCGGAAATAACCGAGTCCTCGTCACTGAGCAAAACTTCAAAAACCCCACCATTTGCATCGAAACAAGAACCAAAAAGGATCGTCTTTTCAAAACCAAGAAATTCGCTTAACTCTTCTTCAAGGCGATGATGAATATCCTGAGTTCCACATATGAACCTGACAGAGGCAGTTCCAAAGCCATACTCATCCAGAGCTACCTTTGCAGATTCCACTAGATTCTTATCGTCAGCTAAACCTAAATAATTATTGGCACACAAATTGATAAGGGTTCGACCATTGACTTCAATATGAGCTCCTTGAGCGGAGGTGATCTCAAACTCACGTTTGGTCAATCCGTTTTCGTTTATGGTGCGCAGCTCTTCTCTTAGCGGCTTAATCCAACTTGAGCTGGTCATAAGGAACTCCAATTCATTAGAACTTTTCCGCTCTCGCCCGATCCTGCAGTCGCAAAAGCCTCTTTGAATTCAGGGATGTCAAAACGGTGAGTGATAACAGGAGAAATATCTAAACCAGACTGAATCATCACTGACATTTCATACCAAGACTCGTACATCTCTCGCCCATAAATTCCCCGGAGGGTGAAGGCATCGAGGATTACTGCGTTCCAGTCAACCGCCATCTCCTCTTTGAACAATCCAAGCAGTGCAATTTTTCCCCCGTGAGCAAGATTGTCCAGAATTTCCTTGAGGGCACTGGGATTTCCGGACATCTCGAGCCCCACATCAAAACCTTCAGTCATTCCTAATTGCTGTTGGATTTCGCTCAATGATTGATTTCTTGTGTCAATCGCGAGAGTGGCGCCCATGGTCAGGGCGAGTTTGAGCCTATAAGGATTGAAATCCGTTACTACAACATGTCGGGCTCCGGCATGTTTTGCGATAGCAGCAGCCATGCAACCGATTGGTCCCGCTCCTGTGATGAGAACGTCTTCTCCAAAGGTTTTAAATGCCAAGGCAGAGTGAGTTGCATTTCCAAATGGATCGAAGATTGCGGCCGTCTCCAAGTCAATGCCTTCATGGTGAACCCAAACATTGGTCATTGGAAGGCAGATGTACTCCGCAAATGCACCTGCCCTATCAACACCAACCCCCGCGGTATTCGCACAGAGATGGCGACGACCTGCCATGCAATTTCGGCACCGCCCGCACACCAGATGTCCTTCGCCACTAACAATTTGACCGGGATGAAAATCAATGACATTGCTGCCGACTTCGGCGATCTCCCCAACAAACTCATGTCCCAGGATTAAACCGGGTTTTATATGGCCCTGCGCCCATTTATCCCATGAGTCAATATGTAAATCGGTACCGCAGATTCCAGTTTTCAAAACTTTGATCAAGACGTCATTGATTCCTACCAAAGGAAGAGGAACTTCGATGAGATCGAGGCCGGGGCTGGCAGAAGATTTAACTAGTGCTCGCATTCCATCGAAGGTAGCCCTAAAAAGTCCCTAGCGCAATGTGCCTCAGTATATTTACTGATCACATCGCTACTTCATTTAGGAGAAAATGTGTGATCTAATTGAAATCTCCACCTCGGCCAGTGATTTTATTCTTTGGCAATTTGGTACGAGTCATTTGCCGAAGGAGGGCAAATAGTAAACCTGAATAGATAACTACTACCAAGATTAGATTTTTCATTTCTATTCTATTTATTTCCCAAGGATTGCCCAAGCCGCAAGTGCAAAAACGCCAACATCTAATCCAACGATTGCAACGATGGTGAGCGAGACGAATCCCTTGGAATTGGTAATTGTGGTAGCTAATCTCCCCAAATCCTTGATTTCAGACAAGTCATCACAAAGAGCGGACGCTTCGCGCATCGCGGCGTACTGTGAGATCGTTGCCAGAATGCCACTGGCCGCGACGACTCCTAATGAGAAAAATTTAACTGCATGGTTTGCACCATTGAATTTTCCAAGTGCGGTTAAAGTGATGACCACGGCCAGTACTACCGTTGGCCCCATTTGAGCATTGGTAATTTGATTGCGTTTCTCGTTCCAGATCTTTACGAGATCGAGTTCACTCATTTCATTCCCCATTCTTCAGGAGAGACCAACCACCTCTCGCCATTAATTGTATAACCGTAATGAAGAATCGCTAGGTCGAATTTCGAAATTCCAGCAGCCTGAACAACCTTTTGATGCGTGTCAATTCGACAGAACCGACTGACGATGAGAGGCAGGACGCAAGATATGGATTGGTATTTGGTAGGGTTTCCTTTTATGAGTGAGATGACAATTCGAGCCGGGTTTGAAGTTCTTGCAGATAAGTTTTTCGATTTAACCAAGAAACAACCCTCGGGTGGTGCGGCACTCTGCGTCTACCACAATGGGCATCCCATTATTGATATCTGGGACGGGGAAGCCTCACCTGGAACCCCTTGGAAGGCAGAGAGCAATGTCCTGGTCTTCTCTACCACGAAGGGATTACTGAGCATTCTGGCGCATCGAGCGATTGAACAAGGGCTAATTGATATCAACGAAAAAGTTTCCAAGTACTGGCCCGAGTTTGGTTGCAATGGCAAGGAAAATATCACCGTTGAAATGGTAATGAGACACCGCTCCGGACTATCTGCTCCACGTGAAGATCTCACTTTTGACGATGTCTTAGCACTGCAACCCGTTCTGGATGCACTCGCTAGGCAATCGCCCATCTGGGAGCCAGATTCCGGGTTTGCTTACCACTCGATTTCATTTGGCCATTTGCTGGGAAGAATCGTTTCGGGGGCCACGGGAATGAGTATTCGTGATTTGATGAAAAGAGATATTTCTCAGCCACTAAATGTTCCCGCTTGGATTGGAATTTCGCCAGATGTTGAAGTTCCGATCGCTCGATTAATTACCGACACCGGCCCCGCGGCGCCGATACCAGCAATTGATTCGGATGCATATTGGATGGAAAGAGCATTCTCCTTCGGAGGCGCACTCAAGAAAGGCCTCACAGATGATTTCGAATCGTGGAATGATCCACGCATTTATCAAGCCGAAATTGCCGGCGCTGGGGGAGTCACAAATGCTCGTGCCATCGCAAAAATATATTCAGCAACCGTTGTTGAAACAGATTCCATCAGGTTGTTGCAAGATAAATCGATTATGGAGGCGCTGAACCATCGAAATCCAGGGGATAACATTTGGGGGGATCCTCAACCACATCCGGTGCACTCCCTCGGTTTCATGGTGGCAAATCCTCAACACTCCCCAGTTTTGAGTGATAGTACTTTTGGACATGAGGGATTGGGTGGGCAACAAGGATTTGCCGATCTGGAGAACCGAATCGGATTCGGGTATGTAACGAATTGGGTTCCTCTATATGAGGATGGGATGAAACGTCACCGTGAACTCACTCGAGTTCTGAAGAGCTGCTTGGCAGAGTTATAGTAAAAATGAAACTAGATCGGTAATTATGGCTAAGAAATCTCCAGCGAAAGTAAAGAAGTTGGCGGCCGAAGCTAAACGAAGCGCAGCTAGCAATCGCGAGATGAAAAGGTTGGTTCATCAATCTGATTTGCCTAAGAGTGATCTAGCTTCAGAGAAGTACGAGGCACTCGATGGTGAGTGGCGGAGTATTGGTTTGGCCGCCGCGGCGCGACGAGCACTGGTTGATGATGGCTTGTTTCAAGTCTCAGATCTGCGCAAAATTTCTCTTTCGGCGATTAAAGAATTAGAAGGCATGAATGCAAATTCGATCCGAATTTTGATTAGTGAGTTAAATAAAATGGATTTGAGCTTCAGGAAATGAATCTGAGGGGTAAGAAGGAACTCGAAGTATCTCTTCATCAACGCAAAGTTTTACGTGTGCTCAGCACTGCTCAGATTCTTAGCGGAATTGGAGTCGGCGGTACCGGCGCAGCTGGTTCATTGCTCGTTTCGCAAATTTCTAAATCTGAAACTCTAGCCGGCTTGGCACAGACGACGGCCGTATTTGGCGCTGCTGCCATGGCGCTTCCTCTGGCGCGATTCACCCAAAAAGGCGGAAGACGCTTATCTTTAAGCGTCGGTTATGGCATCGGAGCTATCGGGGCAATATTTGCGATCATAGGAGGATCTCAGAAAAATCTTTTTATTATGCTCATCGGAACGTTCTTGGTTGGGGCAGCGTCAGCATCCGCCTACCAGGCGAGGTTTGCTGCCATCGATCTGGCAACCAGTGAGAGTCGCTCCAGGAATCTCTCCTTCGTTGTGTGGGCATCGACGGTCGGAGCGGTTGCAGGTCCAAATCTGATGGCACCATCGGGACATATTGCCACAGCCTTAGGATTGCCAAAGCTAGTAGGACCTTATTTGATTGCTTCCGTCACCTTAACCTGCGCAACAATCGTTATCGGAGTCTTTTTAAAGCCGGATCCTTATTTAACCGCAAATATCTCAAGTGATGGCTCAACACAAAAGAAACACGAATCTACCCGGGCGGCCCTGAGGCATATTCGGGCAAACCCTAAATCGCTCTTTGCTATAGCAACCATTGCGGTGGGGCACTTTGTCATGGTTTCAATCATGGCAATGACTCCGGTACATATGGCACACGTGGATGTACAACTGTCTATTATCGGTTTAGTAATAAGTGTTCATGTTTTGGGAATGTATGCCTTTTCGCCGATCGTTGGTTGGCTTACGGATCGAATTGGTCGAATCAAAGTAATTCAAATAGGCGTCATTCTGCTCATACTCGCTGCCATAGTTTCAGGTACGGCAAATGCAATGGATGCTTTGCGACTAGGAATCGGGTTATTTCTATTAGGACTAGGTTGGTCTTGTACGTTGATCGCTGGTTCGACATATCTCTCTGAATCCGTAAGTGTTGAAATGAAACCGTCCTCACAAGGAGCGAGTGACCTGGTTATGAACCTAACCGGTGCTTTTGGGGGAGCCATGGGTGGCGTGATCATTGGAACGATTGGCTATGGCTGGCTCTGTGCCCTCGCGGCGATTCCCGTTACCCTCTTGGGTCTTTGGTCGCTAAGAACAGAGGTAACTGCTTGAAGTTTGAAACGGACGGTCAACGCAGAGGAAAATAGCGATAGAAGTGCAAGGTACTTAGATTACTTTTACGCCACTTTTATACACCGCAACGATTTCAATTTCTCTAATTTTATGAATTGGAACATCAAAAGGATTTGCATTCAAAACTAGAAAGTCAGCACGTTTGCCAACTTCCAATGATCCAAGTTCGGCTTCCAGACCGAATTGATAGGCCACACCTAGAGTGTAAGCAGTGAGTGATTCAAGCAGAGTGATTCGTTGTTCAGCAGACCAAGGGTCGGAATCGTGGAATTCCTGGCGATGGACGGGTACGGCAAGTCCATATAACGGAACCTCACTGGTTACGGGCCAATCACTGCCGAAAGAAATATGCGCTCCGGAATCGATGACATCGCGGATTTGGTATTGCTGACTATTTCTTGTTTTTCCGATACGTGGCTCTATCAGTTTCTTATTCATTGGATCGAGATACATCCATAACGGCTGGAAATTACAAATCACTCCCAGCGAATGAATCCTGG
>JAYVUF010000015.1:0-6496 GCA_043788135.1 Actinomycetes bacterium | reverse complement strand
ATAAAACCCGAACTACTCGGCATCATGATTGATGTAGATACCTCAATAACTCTTACTGGATCAGATTTAGAAACCTCCACTAAAGCTATTCTTAAAGCTGATATCAGCGCAAAAGGTAAAGTACTAGTCCCTGGGCGACTTCTTGCTGAGATTGCTCGATCACTTCCTAACAAACCAATCACTTTTACTTTAGATGGCACCCGAGTTCTAGTCACTGCAGCTACCTCAAAATTCACTCTTCCCACTCTTTCGGTCAATGAGTATCCAACCTTGCCGGAACTTCCCGAGACCGCTGGCGTAATACCTAGTGATGTTTTCGCTCACGCTGTAAACCAAGTTGCAATTGCAGCCGGCAAAGACGATTCTTTACCAACATTAACAGGGGTTCACATTGAGATTAAACAGAACAAGATAATTCTCGCAGCAACAGATCGCTATCGCTTAGCTGTCCGTGAATTAAATTGGCAGGCAAAAGATTCAAAAATTGAAGTGAATACTCTGGTACGAGCGCGAACTCTTGCGGACGCAGCTAAATCTCTTACCGCACATTCTCAAGTCACTCTTGCTCTGTCACCAACTAGTTCAAATGAAAGACTTGTTGGGTTCTTATCTGAGTTGAAAACAATGACATCTCGAACCTTGGATGGCTCATTCCCGCCATTTAAACATCTACTCCCCACGGAATCAGTAGCCGAAGCAACGATAGAAGTTCTTCCATTTTTAGATTCAGTCCGCCGGGTTGCTCTTGTTACGGATAAAACTGTCCCATTACGGTTGATTTTCGGAAACAATGCCTTACAACTGGAAGCCGGGGCTGGGGAAGATGCACAAGCAACAGAGGAGTTAGAGATTGTTTATTCTGGAGAACCCATCAGTATTGCCTTCAACCCACAATATTTAACAGATGGACTTCAATCAATTGGAACACCGTACGTTCAAATTAATTTTACTGGAGCCAGTAAACCCGCGGTCCTTACCGGTAAACACGATTTATCAGGAACTCGAGACATGAGTTATCAGTATCTCCTCATGCCAATGCGCTACAGCACTTAAAACGCGTGCACCTCTCACACCTCTCACTTAAAAACTTCCGTTCATACAGTGAACTCGAGTTATCCTTAAATCCCGGAATCACAATTTTTCTAGGGCGTAATGGTGAAGGTAAGACAAATATTGTCGAATCAATTCTTTATCTTGCCTTTCTCTCTTCTCATCGAACTGCCAGCGATTTACCTCTTGTAAAACTTGGAGAAACCGCAGCTTATGTTCGATCGCGAATCCAAAATTCAGAACGAGAAATTTTGGTTGAGTTAGAAATAAATGGGGAGAGAGCAAATAAAGCCAAGATCAACCAAAACCCAGTACGTAGCCAAAAGGAACTTTTTGGATTAATTCAATGTATCTATTTTTCACCTGAAGATATGGATTTAGTTCGAGGAGACCCATTAGAAAGGCGTAGATTCATTGATCAAATATTAACTCTGCGCTCTCCTCGCTTAGCAGGTGTGATCTCAGATTATGAAAGAGCAGTAAAGCAACGTAACGCTTTACTTAAAACGCGTGCGAATCAAGCCTCGCTAGATCCATGGGACCATCAAGTTGCGCAATTCGGAGCGGAAATTTCAGCTGCCAGAATTGCCCTGCTTTTAGAGTTTGGACCATTTTTTTCTAAAGTTTATGCAAATATTTCGCCTGATAAAAAAGCTTTTATCACCTATAAAAGTTCTATAGGTAATCTAACAATTTCCCCAGAGGAAAATTACCGGTTAATACAACTTAAAATACTAGAGATAAAAACCCAAGAAATTGAACGGGGATTAACTTTGGTAGGTCCCCACAGGGATGATTTATTGCTTCACCTAGGAGATCATGTAGTTAAAGGTTATGCATCCCATGGAGAAGCCTGGTCTATTGCGCTCTCCTTAAAATTGGCGGCTTATGAACTTTTATTACATGAAGGGATACGGCCAATATTAATTTTGGATGATGTCTTTTCAGAGTTAGATGAAGAGCGCAGAGCGCAACTGAGAGATTTGGCGCGGGCAGCGGAGCAAACGTTTATCACCGTGGCGGTTGAAGGAGATTTACCTGAAGATTTACAAGGAACTACCTACTATGTAAAAAATGGAAGCGTTAAATTGAAGCCATGAAGAGCGACCTGGCGAGAGAGCTCTACAAGACCTGGCGAGAGAGCTCGAGAAGGAATAAACAGCATGTAACAGAAGAACGTCCTCGGACCAAAATAGATGATCCGCAGCCCTTAAGAACGGCACTTTCTGAATTGGTTAAGACCAGAGATTGGAGCCAAGGAATAGCCGAAGGCTCATTATTCACAGAATGGATAGAGGTTGTTGGCCATGACATCGGCGCGCACTCAACGCCTATCTCACTTCTTGATGGCCTACTTACGATTCAAGCAACCTCTTCGGCTTGGGCCACTCAACTAACACTGATGAAAAATAACCTCCTCACCACCATTTCCAGTTCGGCGCCAGGCGCCCTTGTGGAGAAGATTTTGGTGCTTCCGCCAGGAGCTCCAAGTTGGAAAAAAGGCATCAGAACCATCCGAAATTCTCGTGGTCCTAGGGATACCTACGGCTAATCGCAATTCGCCCTTGAGAAGTTCACCTACGCCCTTTATGGCACTTTCTAGGTTCAATTTACCGCTAAGATTTAACCCATTGTCAACCATATTCGCCTAAGAATTGGTTGTGGCAGATTTTAACAATTCTAATCAAAAGGGGTGAGGTCATCGCTGAGAACTCATACAACGCCAGCGCGATAACCGTCCTTGAGGGGTTAGACGCAGTTCGAAAACGTCCTGGAATGTATATCGGCTCTACTGGTGAGCGTGGATTACACCATCTCGTTTACGAAGTAGTTGATAACTCGGTTGATGAGGCTTTAGCTGGATATTGCGACACTATAAATGTGACCTTGCTTCCCGATGGTGCGCTCAAGGTTGTCGATAACGGACGAGGAATCCCGGTTGATCTTCACCCCATTGAAAACAGGCCTGCATTGGAAATCGTTCTCACCGTCTTGCACGCTGGTGGAAAATTTGGCGACAGTGGATATTCAGTCTCAGGTGGTCTGCATGGAGTTGGTATTTCCGTTGTAAATGCTCTGTCTACTGATCTCAAGGTGGAAGTTCGGCGTGATGGCTTCCACTGGTTCCAAGATTACAAGTTAGGTGTTCCGCAAGCACCCGTCAGAAAAGGTGAACCAACAACAAATAGCGGTACCACCGTTACATTTTGGCCATCTACTGAAATATTTGAAACTACCGATTTTTCTTTCGAAACACTTTCAACTCGTTTTCGTGAAATGGCTTTTCTTAATAAGGGCTTAACGTTAACCCTGACCGATCAACGTCCGGGTCGGGTAGATGAAAAAGGAGAGATCTTAAGCGCGACCTATCATTATGAAGGTGGAATTGTAGATTTTGTACGACATTTAAATTTAACAAAAGGTGAGCAGCACAAGTCCATTATCTCTTTTGAGACAGAAGACCTGGTCCAGAAAATTTCTCTGGAAGTAGCGATGCAATGGAACAATGGATTTTCGGAGAGCGTATATACCTTTGCCAACACTATTAACACCCAAGAAGGCGGAACCCACGAAGAAGGATTCAGAACCGCGCTCACAACCATCGTTAATAAATTTGGAGAAGAGTGGGGATACATTCGCAAGAAAGAAGATCGTCTTACTGGAGATGATGTGCGTGAAGGCTTAACCGCGATCGTCTCTCTCAAAATTGGTGAACCACAATTTGAAGGTCAGACTAAGACCAAGTTAGGTAATACTGAAGCCAAATCTTTCACCCAAAAGGCAATGAATGAAAACCTCACTGAATGGTTCGAGAAGAATCCAGGAGAGGGTAAAGATATTGTTCGAAAGAGTATCGATGCGGCAGCAGCTCGAGTTGCAGCGCGCAAAGCTCGCGATTTAAGTCGCTCTCGCAAAGGGTTGCTCGAGGGACGAGGAATGCCGGGAAAACTTGCTGATTGCCAATGGACCGAACCTGAAAAATGTGAACTTTATATAGTCGAAGGTGATTCTGCGGGTGGTTCTACAAAAGGCGGCCGAGACTCTAGATATCAGGCAGTGCTTCCAATTCGTGGAAAGATTTTAAATGTAGAGAAAGCCCGCATAGATCGGGTTTTGCAAAATAATGAGGTTCTGGCGCTAATTACAGCGTTGGGCACTGGCATCCATGATGAGTTCGATGTCGCTAAGTTGCGTTATCATAAAATTATTTTGATGGCAGATGCTGATGTTGATGGGCAACATATCCGAACCCTGCTACTCACATTGCTATTTCGTTTTATGCGTCCTCTCATTGAAAATGGATTCGTTTATCTGGCACAACCACCACTTTATAAATTGAAGTGGGGCGGTAAAGAGCCCGTCCAATATGCATTCAGTGATCGCGAACGCGATGGCTTTATAAAGATCGGCTTGGAAGCAGGAAAGCGACTTCCAAAGGAAGATGGAATCCAACGCTTTAAGGGTTTGGGTGAAATGCCAGCCAAAGAGTTATGGGATACAACAATGGATCCAGCCCACCGTATCTTGGTACAGGTGACTCTCGATGATGCCGCCGCTGCTGATGATCTCTTCTCAGTTCTTATGGGTGAAAATGTTGATTTACGCCGTTCTTTTATTCAACGCAATGCCAAAGATGTTAGATTTTTGGATATTTAATGGACGATAGATTTCAAGAGGGAATGGAAGGCTCAAAGATTGAGTCAATTGATCTGCAAGTTGAAATGGCGCGAAGCTATCTCGATTATGCGATGTCAGTCATCGTCGGTCGCGCCCTTCCGGATGTTCGGGATGGGTTAAAACCAGTACACCGTCGGGTTCTCTATGCCATGTTTGACGCGGGCTACCGACCCGATAAAGGTTATTACAAGTCATCGCGCATCGTCGGAGATGTTATGGGTAACTACCATCCTCATGGCGATGGAGCTATCTATGATGCAGTAGTTCGCTTGGCGCAATTTTGGTCTTTACGTTATCCATTGATTGATGGAAACGGAAACTTTGGATCTCCGGGCAATGACCCGGCCGCGGCAATGCGTTACACAGAGGCAAAGCTCGCTCCATTGGCGATGGAGATGATGCGCGACATTGATGAAGACACTGTCAACTTCATATCTAATTATGATGGTCGCTCTCAAGAGCCAACAGTTCTCCCATCTCGCTTTCCCAATTTGTTAGTTAATGGATCTGCCGGAATTGCTGTTGGTATGGCCACCAACATTCCTCCCCACAACTTGACTGAAATCATCGGGGCCACCGTTTGGGCGCTTGAAAATCCGGATGCATCTTCTGAGCAAACCCTCGCTAAATTGATGACGATTGTTAAAGGTCCAGACTTTCCAACCAAGGCGCTTATCGTTGGTCGTCAAGGAATTGAAGACGCCTATCGAACTGGACGTGGTTCAATCATTATGCGAGCAGTAGTAGAAATAGAGGAAATCAATAGGCGCACCTGTCTTGTCGTTACAGAACTTCCCTACCAAGTAAACCCCGATAATTTAGCTCTCAAAATTGCTGAATTAGTCAAAGATGGTCGCATTAAAGGGATCGCAGACGTACGCGATGAAGGCAATGAACGCTTAGGTCAACGCTTGGTTATTGTTCTCAGAAACGATGCAATTCCGAAGGTAATTTTAAACAACCTCTACAAGCACACCCAGTTACAAGATTCTTTTGGCGCAAATATGCTGGCTCTTGTTGATGGTGTCCCGCGCACTCTGCGTTTAGATGAATTTATTCGTTATTACATCGAGCATCAAGTAGAAGTCATTGTGCGTCGTACCAAGTTTCGTTTGGCCGAACGCGAAAGGCGCGCCCACATATTGCGCGGTTACCTCAAGGCACTAGATGCTCTAGATGCCGTGATCGCACTGATTCGCGCCTCTAAAACTCCAGAAGAGGCTCGCACCGGATTGATGGGGCTACTTGAAGTTGATGAAATTCAAGCAAATGCAATTCTCGATATGCAACTTCGGCGTATTGCAGCTCTTGAACGCCAGAAAATAAATGATGAATATCAATCTCTCATGGCAGATATTGTTATTTTGAATGAAATATTGGCGAGTGAAGTGAAGCAAAGAGAAATTATTAAAACTGAACTTCTCGAACTGGGCGATAAATATGCTGACCTCCGCCGAACTCAAATAATTTTAGCGGAGTCAGATTTATCAGTTGAAGATTTAATCCCAGATCAAGAAGTTGTTGTAACGATCACCAGGAGCGGCTACTCCAAGCGGACTAAAGCCGAGCTCTACCGAGCTCAACGCCGGGGCGGTAAAGGAGTTAAGGGTGCTGCGCTCAAACAGGATGATTTGGTTGATCACTTCTTTACCGCATCAACTCATGATTGGTTGCTTTTCTTTACAAATAAAGGCCGTATTTACCGCGCCAAAGTTCACGAACTTCCAGATGCTGGGCGAGACGCTCGCGGTCAACATGTAGCAAATCT
>JAYVUF010000014.1:0-3434 GCA_043788135.1 Actinomycetes bacterium | reverse complement strand
GGGATGAGGCTCGTGCCCGAATCTCATTACATTTACCCTTTCAAGTCAAGGACCGAAAGCGCAATTGGGGCTTGGGCTAAGAGAAAACAGTAATTTTGTGCATAAAAATCTATGAAATCGAATATTGATACCGAATCGTTATATTTATTTCGGCAAATTCATAAAACCAAACCATTAAACATTCACACCTAAATTTCTCAGTTTAGCGATTACGACTTCGGGACCTTGAACATTTATCGTCAGGACTTTGCCACTGGGCAATTGGAAAGAAAGCACTGGGCTAAGAATAAACGCTTCAATCTCATAACCCAGCTCGCCCAGATCTAATCTAATCTCTGAGGCAGCTCGTGCCACAACAATGAGGAGGCTCTCCTCTTCACTTTCGCGAAGATAAGCAACATAGTCGTTCTCTACTGCGATCCATCTCAAGCCACCATAAGCGAGCGCGTGCTGAGTACTGCGAATTTTCACCAGCGTTTTTACTCGGTCAAAAAAATTCGAATCCCACTCTGAGCGGTCGCCCCAGTTTATGGTGCGCCGTGAATCTTCCCCCCAGGCTCCGCCCAAACCAATTTCATCTCCGGCAAAAATGGATGGAACGCCAGGGTAGGTAAGCAATAAACCCATTCCAGCAAAGTGGCGCTGAACATTTCCACCAACAACATTTCTAAATCTGGCGGTGTCGTGAGAGTTGAGCAACAACATACTTGCCATCAATGCTCGCCACGGAACTCCCCCATTGAACATCTTCATCGCCGCAACCATTTCACCTCCCGTAAACCTTGGTACATTGGTAGGAAGTCCAAAGAACCCACCCTCGACTACTGGATTCTCTTGCAGCCAACCCCACACCGGCCGCATGAAACCGTTGTAATTCATGGTCCCGTGCCAACCAAAACCATCTAAATCGGCTGGAAAGTGGTCTGCGTTCTCTGCAACCAACCATGCCTCTGGATTCTCTTGATCCATGACAGCTCTGATTTCTCGCATGATTTCGCGATTTAAATCCTCTGCCTTGTATCGACCTGTCATGTTACCGACATCGATACGCCAGCCAGCCATGTTGTAAGGGGTGCGCAACCATTTGCGTACAACTGAATTCTTGGATTGCCACATTAAATTACGCAATTTTTGGGAGTTGTAATTAAGTTTAGGAAGCGAAGCTAATCCCCACCAACCCTCATACCCATGGGGAACGGTTTTATCCCAATAGAAAAATCCTCGCTCAACACTCTTACGATCTTTCAGGGCCTTCTTGATCCAGGGGTTTGCAGCACCGCAATGATTAGTTGTCAAATCCCCCATTATGCGGATACCTTTTTTTGAGGCGGCTTTGCTAAGTGAGATGAGAGCATCATCGCCACCTAGTAAAGGATCCACTTTGTAAAAACTGCTCGCGTCGTAACGGTGGGTCGAACTCGCAGGAAAGAATGGAGTGAAATAAATCCCCGAAATACCCAGATCTGAAATATGGTCAAGGTGATTCTTTACTCCGTCGAGATCTCCCCCAAAATATTCCACTCCAGTGGTTTCATCTTTGCCTCGAGGTAAATCGTTCCAATCTCTCTGTATAAAATTTTTAGGGACTTTTCTGGATTTACCAGATTTTGCAAAGCGATCGGGAAATATTTGATAGAAAACCGACTTGTTAATCCATTGCGGATATTGAGGCTTTGCAAATATTTGAAAATCATTAGCGCTGGTGACGTCAAAAGGAAAGAGCCCCACTGCGTTGAGCCAGTGGTAGCTACCTTTGGAAACGAATAAAAATCGATATTGGGCCACTTGATTGATAACCGGCGCTTGGACAATCCACCAGTTTTCGAATTCATTTGACGATTCAATTTCCATCGGCAGCGTACGAGGCTCTCCGTCGTGGTAGAGACGGATAAACGCTGTTTCAATAGGGAATTCTTTAGGCACACGCACTCTAAATTCAACTGATTCACCCAATTTGGGTGAATCAGTACTGAGGTAAAGTCCGCTGCCGTCGTGATGCGGGTATCTAAGTTCCACTTTTACTCCGTAACCACGAAAAGAACAATTAATATTTAATTGTGAAGTTGGTGAACAGTTTCATCCCAACCATTTACCTCTCTTGGAGTACGAGGCCCCGGACCAACATAACGTGCTGATGGTCGAATTAACCGGCCAGTACGTTTCTGCTCCAATATATGTGCAGACCAACCAGCGGTACGAGCAGCAGTAAACATTGAGGTAAAAAGCGGCGCTGGAACTTCGGCGAAATCAAGCACAATAGCGGCCCAAAATTCAACGTTGGTTTCAAGTACCCGCTCCGGATGACGTTCATGCAATTCAGCGAGCGCAGCTTGCTCGAGTTCAAGTGCCACCTGATACCTCGGTGCTCCTAACTCCTTTGCAGTGCGACGCAGGGTGCGGGCGCGAGGATCTTCAGCGCGATACACGCGATGCCCAAAGCCCATCAAGCGTTCACCGCGATCCATGATTCCCTTCACATATGCACGAGCGTCTCCCATTTTCTCCACGCCTTCGATCATGTTCAAGACTCGGGCAGGAGCTCCCCCATGAAGTGGACCAGACATTGCGCCAATTGCACCAGAAAGCGAAGCCGCTACATCGGCACCAGTGGATGCAATTACGCGCGCAGTAAATGTCGATGCATTCATTCCATGTTCAGCTGCAGATACAAAGTATGCATCAATGGCGCGAACGTGCAATGGCTCAGGTTCTCCGCGCCAACGAACCATCATGCGTTCAACAACTGTATGAGCTTTATCAATTTCTGACTCTGGAACTATTGGTTGAATTACTCCCCGCGCTGACTGGGCAACATAGGAAAGAACCATGACCGATGCCCGTGCTAAATTAGATCGCGCCTCTTCATCTGAAATATCGAGTAGGGGTTTGAGTCCCCATGCTGGTGCCAACATTGCGATTGCAGATTGGACATCGACGCGTACATCTCCGGAGTGAACAGGTAGTGGAAAGCGCTCCGCTGGAGGCAACCCCAGGTTAAATTCATCATCAACTAAAAGCCCCCACACATTTCCGAAGGTAACTCGGCCAACGAGGTCTTCGATATCTACGCCGCGATAGCGAAGTGCACTTCCCTCTTTATCTGGTTCAGCAATCTTTGATTCAAAGGCAATAACTCCCTCAAGGCCCGGCTTGAAATCATCGCTCACGAAAAGTCCTTCCACAGGATCCACAGCATCCACAGTATCCACAGCAGATGTCTTATTCTTACGCTAGAAGCGCAGAGGTACAAACGCCATCCCTGAAATAGCCGAAACTCGAAAAGTGACGTTAGATACACCTATGACTACCTCAAGTGAGCCAGAAGTAACTCCTTTCAGCCTTGACCGCCAAAAAATCAGAGATATGAGACGCTCTTATGGGGAGCACGGCTTGTCAGAGAGAGATATTGCCAACGACCCATTCACCCAATTTCA
>JAYVUF010000013.1:0-4700 GCA_043788135.1 Actinomycetes bacterium | reverse complement strand
TTCTCCTGGGTTGTTGGGTGAAACTGGTCTTCGAACCCTCTCCAAGGATCATCCCTCATACCGTCCCGGCGGATATCACACAGGGACTGCATGGCCAATGGATGGAATCTTTTCAAGTCGTGGACTTGCCCGGCATGGCTTTGATTCTGAGGCACAGATGATTCGCCAACGAGTTAAAGGTGCAATTGAAGCATTCGGTGGATATCCGGAATTTTTCCGAGGTGATTTTCCGGATCATGGATTAATCTCCAGATCCGTGATCGATGTAATTCGCAAACAGGCAAGTGGAAAAGAATTTCTTAATCGCATCGTTCAACCTCCCCAAATCATGCAAGGTTGGACAATTGGAGCCTATGCTTGGCTTTCGCACGTCGATTAGGAGCTGAGCATGAAATCAAAGCCCACTTCTATCGTAGAAGTAGCGAAAAAAGCCGGTGTCTCAATTCAAACTGTCTCCAACGTATTGAATTTTCCAGACCGGGTGCGCCCCATAACTCGGGAACATGTCATGGGGGTGCTTAAATCCCTGGATTACACGCCGAATCTCTCCGCCCGACGACTTCGCTCTAAAAAATCCTCCTCGATTGCAGTTCGCATCGATCCTAATTCCACCGCTGGTGATGAACCCCAAGGTTTGTATTCAGGCTTCATTCAAGACGAATTTGTTTATAACTTGGTTGAAGTAGCGGATTATCGTGAAATCAAGGTCATTACCTATACGGCGAGTTCTGAAGAGGAGGAGCTAAAAAAACTAAAGAGATTCATACAATCCAGAGATGTAGATGGTTTGATTTTAACTTCGACTAGAAAAGATGATCCACGTTTAAAATTACTTAATTCGATGAGCGTTCCCTTTTTTAGCTTTGGGCGACCTTGGGGAGCTCCTAATTTATATTCAACTTCCAATCCTTGGGTCGATGTGGATGGCCACTGGGGAACCTCCTTAGCAACGGAGATGTTTTGGAAGCAAGGAATTCGAAGGATCGGCTTTATCGGCTGGGATTCCAAAAGTGACTTAGGCAAAACTCCTGAGAGCGTTGCAAACGATCGGTACAAGGGATGGGTCGCAAAAATAAAGCACTTGGATAAGGCAATTCAAAATGCAAAGATTGATGAGTTATCGGCATTTGGCTACGAATCTATTGAGAGCGGCAGGAGCTCCTTGCGCAAGCTCTTAGGTCAATCCCCTGATGTACAGGCAATCGTTTGCGTTAGTGACACCATGGCTTTGGGCGCAATGCTTGAGCTTCAAAAACTGCGAAAAGAATCAATTTTGGTCTGTGGCTTTGATAATAGCCCCACTTCAAAAGAATTTGGGTTTTCCAGCTTGGACCAAAATCTAAACCTAGTTGCTGCTAGCGCATTAGAGATCCTGATGGGTGAGACAGGAAATGAAATCCGAAATATTGATTTCTCAGAGAAACTAACTAGCGCACATGTACTGCTCAAGCCAACGCTCGTCGTTAGGTAAGACTCTTTTAATTTAAACGCCGATGAGTTCGGATTCACGAAGCAAAATGTTTCTCATTAAGAACGACTTCGGAGTTCTTAATGACGTGAAGCCTCGACTTACCCCACACTCATAAGCCAAAGGAGACTAGTGGATCTTTTCTGAAAAAAATTAGTGGAACTGAGGGGATTTGAACCTCTGGCTCTTGCATGTCCTCTTGGCTTTTGACAATTATTTCCAACTTTTCCCACCATCGACGCTACTTAGAATTGTAGCTTTTTGCTGCCTAAAATCGCAACTAACATTCTCTTTCTTACAGGGCTAATGTGATTCCAATAAATGCCAGGTCCCGCAAGCCAATTAGTCCTTTAATAAACATATAGAGAAGATACCACGCTCCATAATTCATGGCTTAGTCATGCCAGACAGGAATCGTTAGCGTAAATGTTGATCCCCTACTACTTCCTCCGGATGTCGCCGTTAGTGTTCCTGAATGACTCTTGGCGATGCTGCGTGCGATAGTTAAACCCAACCCCGATCCGGAATCCCCCGAATGACGTGCCATATCACCACGATACAAACGGTCGAATACATATGGAAGTTGACCAGGCAAAATGCCTTCTCCGTCATCTTGAACTGAAAAAGAAACGCCACTACTAACGGATTCAATGACTAATTGAACCTTGCCCGCTTTGGAAGTGTGTCGCAAGGAGTTCTCCAAGAGATTGGAGAGCACCTGACCTATTCGCAAAGGATCTGCCTTTATCTGTGGAACCTCTCCCAATACATGTAATTCAAGGAGCACACCCTTATTCTCAAAACGCATTGCCCACGCTGCGATGGCAGATCGGCCAATCTCGCAAGGATCGACCGAAATCTTAAAGACACTAAGTGTCTGATCGTGGGAATTTGAGACATCTCGAACATCTACCGATAATCTGTTAAGTCTTTGCAGTTGCTCCCTAATCGTTTTCCAGGACTTAACATCACTTTTAACGACTCCATCTTCAATACCCTCCACTAATGCGCCAATGGTGGCAATTGGTGTGCGCAATTCATGCGCTAAATCCCGCAACATTCGTACCTGTTCACTTTGAACCTGTGCGAGTTCAGATGACATCTCCGAAAGTGCGATAGCTAAGCGACTAATTTCGGGAGTCGAACTCGTAACAGTCATTGCTCCCACGCCTTCACCAGATGCAAGCGACTCGGCAAATAGGGCCAAACTTTCGATTGGTTCAGCAATTCTGCGCATCAAGTACCACCCCATAACAACAACAACCAATAGCGCTGTGAGCATGGCGATTAGTAGTGAGAAACTAAATGCTGCCGCAAAGGCTTCAGAAATATGCTTTCTGGCCGCGCTACTGTCGATTTTTGCCAATTGCAAATGTCTATTGAAGATAGGGGGTGCGACAAGCAGTGCGGTCACAACCAATGTGACACTAGCAAGGATGATCAGAATCATTTGCCCCACCAGCAGTTGAGTAATCAACCGTGGCCGGAAGCTACGCCTCACTTTAGTTCCATTCCAAATCCAACTCCGCGCACAGTTCGTATTACGCCTTCAGCCATGCCAGCATCTGTTAATTTTTTCCGTAAATGGCCGACGTGAACATCGACGACATGAACCTCTCCAAACCAATCGCCACCCCAAACTAGCTCGAGGAGTTGCCGTCTCGAAAAAATAACTTTCGGACTCTCAACCATGATCTCCAAAAGGTCAAACTCGGTACGGGTTAATTCAATGACGGTATCCGCAACGGACACAATGCGTGATGAGGAATTTATAACTAGTTTTCCAAAATGCAATACATCTAATGATGTTCCTTGATTTTTCTCGGTCTCATGAGTACGTGGGCGACGCAAAATTGCTTTTGACCTTGCAATCAATTCCCGCGGAGAGAATGGCTTTGCTAAATAGTCATCTGCACCAACCGCAAAGCCAACCATCTTGTCAACCTCTTCATCGCGCGCCGTCAACATCAATATATAGGCATCTGAGAAAGTTCGCACCTGCCTGCACACTTCAATGCCGTCAAACCCGGGCAACATAAGATCTAGGATAATTAGATCAGGTTGATAGGATTTAGCTTTCGCAACTGCGGACGGTCCGTCTACGGCGGTCTCTACTAAATAACCCTCGCGCTTGAAGTAACTGGCTACGACTGTTGCCAGTTCAACTTCATCTTCGACAATAAGCACCTTTAACATCTGTTCCACTGTATACCACGGCTTAAATGTGAGTGAACCCTAGAATTATTAGGCTTTAATTTCGTCAGTCGAATGCCCTTCCATCAGCCTTCGCCCTTGAGCGTAGGTAGCCGCATCAATTTCGCCGGCAGCTAAACGGCGATCAAGTATCTGTCGTGGTGACTCCTTCTGCGAAACCGATCTATCTCTTCGCGTTAACCATGTCACTAACCAAATTCCCAGCCCAATGATCAAAATCCATACAACCGCCATAATGATCATGCCACCACCGTCCATCCCGCCATTTCCATTTCCATACCAATCCATCATTGCATCCTCCTAAATTAGAATTACAACAGTATGTTAATAATGAATTATTCAGATCTACTATGGGAACCGTAAAGATTCTGTAAAGAAGTCATCTTCATCAAATCTTTATGCATCTTCATCAAATCTTTAAGCAAATAAAAGACTTTCTCTCGATTCCTCTGACAAAATCTCCATTAATTATTAAATCTTTAAAAGTGAGGAAGTCAGCATGCCCGAAATTAGTCGACGCGGAGTTATAGCGGCAATCGTAGGAATGGGTGCGGCAGGTGCCCTGGCAGGGTTCGAACTTAAACCGAAACCTCAATCCCAAGGGATCGGTGAGATCCCTGTGCATGATTCAGCGGCTGCGTGGAGTGGCAACACTAAATCATTTGAATTGATGGCCCGTCTGGCAAAAATTGACCTGGGAGGAAAAATTGCGAGTACATGGTTGTATGGCGACTCCTTGCCTGGCAAGGTAATTCGCGTAAACAAAAATGATCGTGTCAAAGTTGCTTTCAGCAACGACTTAGTAAAGCCAACCAGTGTGCATTGGCATGGACTAGCAATTCGAAATGATATGGATGGAGTCCCAGGAGTCACCACACCTGAAGTAAATCCAGGGCGTAATTTTCTTTTTGATTTTATTGTTCCAGATTCTGGAACATATTGGTTTCACCCTCACAGCGGAACGCAACTCGATAGAGGACTCTATGCCCCGTTCATAGTAGACGACCCGCATGAGGTC
>JAYVUF010000012.1:0-3998 GCA_043788135.1 Actinomycetes bacterium | reverse complement strand
GCATCGCTCACCAGATGTTCCGCGGCGATTCCCTCACCAGTGCTCGCCCAGATATCACCAATATCGCAGAGCAGTGGAACCAAAACATTTATCCACGTTTGCGCGGTCCCATACAGGGTGATCTGATTGCGAATCTCCCTTTCAACCGCAACCGGGTCGAGAGTCTCTGCCGCCTTGAAGAGATAGTTCACTAACGCTCTATCCGTATCCTGTTCGGGTATGGTACGTACCCCTTCGGCGCCAGCTGGGTGATACACAGATAGCTTGGCCGCCTCTGCCGGCGCAACTCCCGAAATTACCAACCTGTGCATATAGGTCAAACGTGCCAGATCGCTACTTGAATAACGCCGATGCTGCCCGGCAGAGTGCTCAGTTGGGCCTAACCCATAGCGTCGATCCCATGTCCGCAGGGTTCCAGGGGCGATTCCTAGGCGCCTGGCCACCGCCGCCACTGTCAAGTAAGCAAGATCGCTCTCAGGGCTCAAAGATTGTTGAGCGTGTGGCTGGGAAGACATGCCCTAATCGTCTCGGAACGGGAGTATTTCCGCCAGTTGAAGCGTTCTTGAATCGAAACGTTTTCTGAAAACTAGTGATATCTCTCAAATCACACTATATGTGGTTGAACAACCTATGAATCGGTTGTATCGTTCTCTTCTAACATCAGGTTCTGCACCAGGAGGGCACCATGGCTGAAATTTCAAGGCTTCCACGTCCCGTCGCTTCCGAGTGGGAGTGGCAGTATCAAGGCGCGTGTCAAAATCTACCGACGGAGATGTTCTTTCATCCTGATGGTGAACGTGGGCCTCGTCGTGCCAATCGTGAGGCAACCGCCAAAGCGGTCTGTTCTACCTGCCCAGTTATAGAAGCCTGTCGTCGCCATGCGCTGGCAGTTCAAGAGCCGTATGGAATCTGGGGCGGTCTTTCCGAGGATGATCGCCTCGCCATAATCGTTCAAGGCGAGCGCCTAGACCGTCGAGAAGTGGCTCTCACGCCAGCCTCTTAACTCAAACTGTTTTAATTAAAAACCCCGGCTACTTTTCCAAGTAACCGGGGTTTTTGTCATTCACTAACTAGTGATTATGTCCACCAGCTCCATGGGAGTGACCATGTGAAGCCGCTTGCTCGCGCTGCTCATTTTCAGGTGTCTCAAATACAAGAACTTCCGTCGTGATGAACATGGCAGCGATTGAGGCAGCGTTAGCAAGGGCAGAGCGCGTTACCTTCACTGGATCAATAACGCCGACCTTTACGAGATCTTCATAGATATCAGTTGCGGCATTGAAACCTTCGTTTGCACCGAGAGTGCGAACTTTTGCTACAACGACATAACCTTCATGTCCAGCATTCTCTGCAATCCAACGTAGCGGCTCATCGCAAGCTTTACGAACGAGACGTACTCCAACGGCACGATCGCCTTCAAAGCCTAGATCTCCTTCGAGGGCAGCAGCAGCGTGCACGAGCGCAGCGCCTCCACCAACAACGATTCCCTCTTCTACCGCAGCACGCGTGGCAGAAATTGCATCTTCCAAACGGTGCTTCTTCTCTTTAAGTTCTACCTCGGTATGTGCTCCAACCTTAATTACACAAACTCCACCAGCAAGCTTGGCAACGCGCTCTTGTAACTTCTCGCGATCCCAATCAGAATCTGTTGCAGCAAGTTCATTACGGATCTCATTTACGCGACTAGCAACTGCGGCTTTATCTCCAGCGCCATCAACAATTGTTGTTGCATCTTTGGTGATAACTACGCGACGTGCCTTTCCAAGGAGATCAAGAGTTACTTGATCCAGCTTGAGGCCAACCTCTGAGGTAATAACCTGACCACCAGTCAAGATTGCTATATCTTGCAACATTGACTTGCGACGATCACCGAAACCTGGGGCTTTTACTGCAGCGGAGGTGAATGTTCCACGCATGCGGTTCACAACCAGAGTAGATAGCGCTTCTCCTTCAACATCTTCTGCAATAATCAAAAGTGGTTTATTTGCTTGTGCCACCTTCTCTAGTACAGGCAAGATGTCGGAGAGTGAAGAGATCTTCTGCCCTGAAATCAAGACGTAGGCATCCTCCAGGATTGTCTCCATACGATCTGCATCGGTCACAAAGTACGGGCTGATATATCCCTTATCGAATTGCATACCTTCAGTAAATTCGAGTTCTAATCCGGTGGTCGATGACTCTTCTACCGTGATAACCCCATCTTTTCCGACCTTGTCCATTGCTTCAGCAATCAAATCACCAATTGCCTTATCTTGCGCAGAGATGGTTGCAACATCTGCAATCTGAGTTTTTCCAGATACCGGAGTTGAGTTCTTCTTGAGTTCTTCAGAGATCGCCTTTACGGCGGCTTCTATTCCGAACTTGATCTCCATAGGTTGTGCGCCAGCTGCGAGGTTACGTAGACCTTCGCGGACCATTGCCTGGGCCAATACGGTAGCGGTGGTGGTTCCGTCGCCTGCAACATCGTTGGTCTTCTCTGCAACTTGCTTGACCAGCTGAGCACCCATATTTTCGGCTGGATCTTCTAACTCAATCTCCTTGGCAATAGTTACGCCATCATTGGTGATAAGTGGAGCGCCATAACCCTTTGCGAGAACGACGTTACGTCCACGGGGTCCGAGTGTTACCTTGACGGTGTCGGCAAGAATGTTTACGCCGCGTTCCATCGAGCGACGAGCTTTCTCGTCAAATGAAAGTGTTTTACCCATTTCGGTTACTTCTCAATGATTGCTAGTACATCGCGGGCAGAGAGAACGAGAAACTCCTCGTTGTTGTACTTGACTTCAGTTCCGCCGTACTTGCTATAAAGAACTACGTCTCCGACCTTTACATCGATTGGAATACGCACGCCATTATCGAAACGACCAGGTCCTACCGCAACAACTGTTCCTTCTTGTGGCTTCTCTTTAGCTGTATCTGGAATTACCAATCCAGATGCCGTGGTCTGCTCGGCCTCGTTGGCCTTAACGACGATGCGATCTTCAAGTGGCTTAATGGCAACGGCCATGATGTGCTCCCTTTTCATAATCTATGTGTGTACCTTTTTGGACTTCCACTGCTCTTGCCGCCTGCTAAAAATGCGAATTACTCGAATTACTCGAATTACTCGAATTAGCAGAGTCGGGGTGAGAGTGCTAACCAAACTCTAGCGAAAGGCGCTAGCGGCTGCCAACCGAGGAAGGGGAAATTGGGGGTTCTTGGGAGGACTAGAGGCGACTAGAGGCGACTAGAGGCGAAATCCGGCGGACCGGGCCTCAGTACGAGCCTCTCGTAAGCGGCGCAGCCGCTTAACCAGCATTGGCTGGCTCAATAGCGCGGCTTGGCGGTCGATCAGGTTATTGAGGAGTTGGTAATAGGTGGGAGGGGTGAGGTTGAAGAGCTCCTTGATGGAGGACTCCTTAGCCCCGGCATACCGCCACCATTGCCGTTCAAAATCTAGAATCTTGACCTCAAGTTCACTTAAATCTGGCTCGCAAGGGGTCGGCACCTGCGCTCTGTTTCCTAAGAGATCCATGGCTAGATAGTAAAGGCAAATCCTGAACTATTAGAGGGATTTCTAAATCTCGTTTTTTCGTGTTGGGTTCGCTAGATCTTTGGCAAGCGCCTCTTTAATAATGTTCTTGGCCATGGTTGGGAAGACAAATTGATGTAAGGGGAGAACCATTGCCCAATAGAGACGTCCTCCTAAACCATGGGGTCGAAAGGAAGCTAGTTGTTTCAGCGATCTCATCGCCTTGCCTTCGTGCACAACTTCGTTCACACTAAATTGCAACCAGGCCTTTCCAGGCAAAATCATTTCGGCGTAAAGAGTCAATTCCTGATGAGAGTGCAAACTTTCAACTCTCCAGAAATCTAAGCTCTCGCCTTGTCGTAAGAAATGCGGATCACGGCGGCCACGACGCAGACCTACTCCACCAATTAAGCGATCTAAAACCCCGCGTGACCACCAGAGAAAATCGGCGCCATACCAACCACGCTCTCCGCCAATCTCTTCAATA
>JAYVUF010000011.1:0-3708 GCA_043788135.1 Actinomycetes bacterium | reverse complement strand
GCCCTCACTAACTCAGGGATGAAGGTGATCGTTGTTGATCGCGGGAGTGTTGCAAGTGGTACTACTAGCGCCGGTGAAGGAAATATTCTTGTAAGTGATAAGGAACCTGGTCCAGAACTAGAACTTGCCCTCAACTCTCGCAAGGCATGGTTTGATCTAAACGAAGATGTTGGTGGTGGATTTGAATTAGAAGCGAAAGGTGGCGTAGTAGTCGCTCGAAGCGAGGAGGGTGTTCGAGGACTAATAGCGCTTACTCACCGGCAGTTGGTTGTTGGAGTTGATGCGCAATATGTGGCGGCGAGTGATCTACGGGATCTAGAGCCGAATCTTTCACATTCAATTACCAATGGGGCTTTTTACCCGCAAGATGCGCAATGCCAACCAATGCTTGCTACCGCTGTCATCATGAAGTCAGTCCGGGAAAGGGGTGGAAAGCACCGACCGGGTGTACATGTCCGGGAGATTACATCTAGCCATGGAAATGTCACCGGAATTGTGACGGATCAAGAAATAATCAATGCGCCAATAGTTGTCAATGCAGCGGGAACTTGGGCTGGACAGATTGCAGAACTAGCTGGCTCTTCCTTACCTATTGCACCGAGGCGTGGTTTCATTTTAGTTTCAGTACCAACAAAGAAAATGATATTTCATAAAGTATACGACGCTGAATATGTGGCAAATGTTTCGAGTGGCGATGCTGACCTTCAATCAAGTGCAGTAGTCGAAGGAACGCTAGCTGGAAATATTTTGATTGGTGCGTCAAGGGAGAGAGTGGGATTCAAATCTGAGATCGATTATTCGGTGCTTAGAATTCTGGCACGCCAAGCGATAACGTTATTTCCATTTCTTGTAGATCTACAACTCCTTCGAGTCTACGGTGGGTTCCGCCCTTACGCACCAGATCATCTCCCAGTAATCTCTGAAGATCCAGTAGTGAAAGGGTTATGGCATAACGCTGGACATGAAGGTGCTGGCATAGGTCTGGCACCTGGCAGCGCACGATTAATTACAGATTCCATCTTGGGTAACTCTTCCTTTATGGATGCCCAAGCATTTGACGCCGCGCGATTTATTTCTATGCCTGCCTCATGATTACATTTTATTTCAATGGTGAGCCCTTAACGGCTAAAGCTGGGCAGTCGGTAGCAGCGGCCCTCCTTGTAAACAACGATCGCATCACTCGATTTACCCGAAAAGTAGGGAAACCTCGAGGTGTATTCTGCGGAATCGGTCTCTGTTTTGACTGTCTTATCGTTATTGATGGTCTGCCAAATCAACGTAGTTGCATCACGGAAATTAAAGAAGGAATGAAAGTCCAGGTGCAAGATGGAAATTAGGCATCAAGTCATCGTCGTGGGGGCAGGACCTGCCGGTCTCAATGCCGCGAAATATGCAGCAAATGCGGGTTGTGATGTCGGCCTGATCGACTCTGGAACCAGACTAGGTGGGCAATACTGGCGACACACGGGCGATGAAGATTTCGACCAATCTCTGCATCATAACTTCGACCAAGGTTCACTTCTCATGGATGCAGTCAGAGCTAACCCGCGGGTCCATATCTACTCGCAGAGGTCAATTTGGAGTGCCTCTATTGTTGAAAAGGAAATTGTTCTTCGGGTGAAGGATGCTGCTTTTATCACCACTAATTTGATACTGGCGACTGGCGCATACGATCGATCGATTCCCTTCCCTGGATGGGACATCCCAGGTGTGATGACTGCGGGAGCTGCTCAATCGCTTCTCAAAGGTAGTGGGGTTGTCGCAGGCAGGAAAATTGTGGTGGCAGGGTCTGGCCCCTTCTTGTTACCAGTTGCAGTTGGTTTAAGTTCACATGGTGGAGAAGTGATTAAAGTGATCGAAGCTGCTAGTAAGTTCGCGTGGAGAAGCGGGCTTTGGGCTCTACTTCAAAATCCGAATAAAATCTGGGAAGGACTCGGCTATCTAACAACCTTGCGCAAAAATAAAGTTGCGATTGGTTACAAACAAGCCGTCGTGGAAGCTCACGCTGGTCCAGATGGGTTATTGCAATCTGTGACTGTGGCACTCCTTGACTCTCATTTCACAATTCAATCTAGTTACATCCTTGAATGTGATCTTGCTGCTATTGGCTGGGGTTTCACCCCAGATACCTCACTTGCGGCAGCGCTTAACGTTAAGCAGAAGATTGATGTGGACGGATCAAGTGTCGTAATAGTTGATAGTGATCAACGGTCAGATAGTCCCCATAAAAGTGTACGGATATTTGCAGCGGGTGAAATTACTGGAGTTGGCGGTTCGGATCTTGCCCTTCTTGAGGGGGCAATTGCTGGTCTAGCGGCCGCAGATTCTTCAAACAATATCAAACAACTAAAGTTGCTTAGAAAAAGAGCAATCAGATTTTCATCGGCTTTGCAAAGGGTCTATACAGTGCCACTGGGCTGGAAAAGTTGGCTCACTCCAGAGTCAGTTATTTGCCGTTGCGAAGAAGTTAGTTATCAAGAGGTGAAAAGCGCCGTGGAAGATTTAGGAATTGCAGATTTACGAGGGATAAAGTTAATGACCCGATGCGGAATGGGATTATGCCAAGGAAGAGTCTGCTCCCGAATTATTTCTGACCTACTCAATTGCAATGAAAATGATCGAATCAAAGGAACTAATCGACCTATAATTTCACCCATAACTTTTGGAGAACTCGCTCAAGAAGGATTATTGTGAAGCCATGACAAAACCCTGGCATGGAATCCTCACCGCTTCCGCAACCCCATTTGATAAAGATTTAAAGATTAATTTTGATAAGCATGCTGAACATGTGCAGTGGCTAGCGGCGAACGGTACCCACGGAATTGTTATCAATGGTTCCTTAGGGGAATACCAAGTTCTCTCCCATGATGAGAGAGCAAAAATGCTGGAGAATGCATTTGCTGCAGCTCCAGATGGTTTCCACGTGGTGGCCGGAGTCGGTGCCTACGGCGCAGCCGAATCACGCCAATGGACTGAACACGCAGCTTCACTAGGGGCAAAAGTTGTAATGTTACTGCCACCTACCTCATATCGTGCGAGCGAGGATGAGATTGTTGCGCACTATAAAGAGGTAGCAGCGGTTGGAATTCCAATCATCGCTTACAACAACCCTTTCGACACGAAAGTGGATTTAACTCCTGATTTGGTGGCTCGTATCGCCAATGAGGTACCCGAAGTCGTAGCGATCAAGGAATTTTCAGGAGATGTAAAGCGCGTTTGGCAGATTCATCAAAGAGCCCCTCGTATCGAAGTCTTAGCGGGTGCTGATGATGTTCTTCTAGAACTTTCCACTGCGGGAATTGTCGGCTGGATAGCAGGATTCCCCAATGCTATGCCGGCTGAATCACTAGAGCTGTTCAATCTTGTCACTTCTGGAAATTATGAAGCGGCGGCGCCAATGTACGCCGCAGTTCACGATCTATTTAACTGGGATTCTCGTAAGGAATTTGTCCAAGCAATTAAATTAACTATGGATATCGTTGGTCGCTTTGGTGGACCAACTCGACTGCCAAGGTTGCCTCTGCCTCCACAGGATGAACAGAAATTGCGGGCAGATGCAGCTCGCGCAACTGCCTACTTTCAAAATCGTCTTAAATGACCATTCTTCGCTCAGTAAAAACTATTGAGTCACACACAGAAGGAATGCCCACTCGTGTTGTGTTAGAAGGAATAGGTGAGATTCCGGGTAATACCGCCTTCGAAAAACGC
>JAYVUF010000010.1:0-3610 GCA_043788135.1 Actinomycetes bacterium | reverse complement strand
AACTTACGATCGGCCCAGAGAGCATTCGCACTAGCAGGGCATGAATGCGTTGTCACATCTGATCCAAAAGTATGTGCATCAGCGCATGGCTTAGTGGTACCAGGAGTTGGAGCTTTCAGCGCCTGCATGGAGCAATTGCGGGCTGCACATGGCGATGAAATTATCCGTGAGAGAACCTCTATTGGAAAACCGATGATCGGAATATGTGTTGGAATGCAAATACTATTTGACTCAGGATCTGAAAAAGCTGGTGCTCAAGGTTTGGGGCTCTTCCACGGGGAAGTCTCACAGATTGATGCCCCGATACTTCCGCACATTGGATGGAATAATGTGCAAGCAGGTAAGGGATCTCAACTTTTCGCTGGGTTAGAGGATGAGATGTTTTATTTTGTGCATTCTTTTGCGGCAAGAGTTCCGGTTGCAGATGCCACAAATAGTTGGTGCACTTACAACGAGCAGTTTCTAGCAGCAGTCGAACGCGGACCAATTAGTGCAGTGCAATTCCATCCCGAAAAGAGTGGCGCGACTGGAGCAAAACTTATCGCCAACTGGACACTGACTCTATGAACAAGAAACTTGAACTACTTCCGGCCATTGATGTAAAAGACGGCTTGGCAGTGCGTTTGGTGCAGGGTGAACTTTCTGCAACCAGTAAGTATGGAAATCCTTTGGAGGTCGCTGCTGAATTTGTTGCGGCAGGAGCGCAATGGATTCACCTCGTAGATCTTGATGCTGCATTTGGCACTGGGAGCAACTATAAGCTTTTGGAGGAAGTCATAAAAAGCGTGGATTTAAAGGTTGAACTCTCCGGTGGAATTCGGGATGACTATTCTCTACGGCGAGCCCTCGCTACCGGTTGCACTCGAGTTAATTTGGGGACTGCTGCTCTTGAAAATCCAGAGTGGACAGCGAAAGTGATCTCCGAATTTGGTCCGCAGATCGCGATTGGATTGGATGTAAGAGGGCATACCCTGGCAGCAAGGGGGTGGACCCAAGAGGGCGGCAACCTTTTTGAAACCTTAGAGCGATTGGAGCGGGACGGCTGTTCACGCTATGTCCTCACGGATGTAACGAAGGATGGAACACTCAAAGGCCCCAACTTGGAACTTCTTCGTGAAGTATGCGCTATGACAAGTAAGCCGGTGGTGGCTAGCGGAGGAGTCTCCAGTTTGGAGGATTTAATCGCTATTCGAGCTCTGACTCACATCGGGGTGGAAGGTGCAATCGTTGGCAAAGCACTTTACGCAGGCGCATTCACGCTGGAGCAAGCCCTTGAGGTATCTGGGTCGTGACACTATCGAAGCGAGTAATCCCCTGCCTAGATGTCTCTGGTGGCCGAGTTGTTAAAGGTGTTAATTTTAAAAACCTCATCGATGCGGGTGACCCAGTTGAATTAGCGAGATTGTATGACGCCGCGGGGGCGGATGAACTTACCTTCCTGGATATATCTGCATCAGTTGAAGATCGTTCAACGACCATGGAGATGGTTTCACGTACCGCTGAGTCGGTTTTCATTCCTCTAACTGTTGGAGGCGGAATTCGCGAGAGCAGCGATGTTGATCGACTCCTGCGAGCTGGCGCAGACAAAATTGGAGTGAATACTGCCGCGATTTTACGTCCGCAGTTGATCAATGAGATAGCGGATAGATTTGGAAATCAAGTACTTGTTCTCTCGGTAGATGCAAGTCGTGGCAATACCTCCTCAGGATTTGAAGTGACGACCCATGGAGGTCGAACCCGGACTGGAATAGATGCATTTCTATGGATTGAAGAGGCGGTCAGTCGTGGAGTGGGGGAGATTCTTCTTAACTCCATGGACGCTGATGGAACTCAGGCGGGCTATGACATTGAGATGATCCGGAAGGTGCGCGAGATCACCTGTGTGCCACTCATTGCAAGCGGTGGCGCAGGAGCACTAGAAGATTTTTCAGAGGCCTTAGAGGCGGGGGCTGACGCGCTATTAGCGGCTAGTGTCTTTCATTTCCAAACTTTTACTATTAGTGAGGTAAAAGAAGAGCTCGCGATGCGCGGATATCCGGTGCGCCGTTAGTATTCGGTGCGCCGTTAGTATCCGGTACGCCGTTAGTATCAGATAAGGCAGAATAACGCTGTGGAGATTCCAACCGAGATTGTTGCGCGTTTTGCCGAAGGAATTTTGCTCGCCGCAATCGCCCAAGATGCCACCAATGGAGAAGTCCTGATGTTGGCTTGGATGAACCAAGAGGCTTTTGAACGCACCTTGCGCACCCGCCGCGTCACTTATTGGAGTCGAAGTAGAGATACTTTATGGGTCAAGGGCGAGAGTTCTGGACACACTCAAGAATTGGTCAGCGCACACTATGACTGCGACGCAGATGCGCTACTTTTACGAGTGAATCAAATAGGGGCCGCCTGTCACACCGGCGAGCGTAGTTGTTTCTACTCCGAAATCGAGTTAGAGAATTGAATATATTGAATATATTGAATACATTGAATACCGAGGCTAATACGGAGATGTCCCTCGATGAGTTCCGAGCATATGCCAAAGAATATAATGTGATACCAGTTTCCAGACGATACTTGGCTGATAGTCAAACTCCACTCTCGCTCTATAAGAAATTAGCGGAAGATCGCGCAGGGACTTTTTTATTGGAATCTGCAGAGCATGGAGGAACATGGTCTCGTTACTCCTTTATCGGCATTAGGAGCGAATCCTCTCTCACCGAAAAAAATGGATTGGCTACCTGGTTAGGAACGGTGCCAAATGGAGCTCCTTCAGGGATTGATCCCCTAGAAGCGCTCAAAGTTTCCGCCAAACATCTGCGCTCACCACAGATTGCGCACCTACCTCCGTTAACCGGTGGACTTGTTGGCTATGCCAGTTATGAAATCGTCAGGCGGTTAGAAAAGCTGCCGAATATTTCTATTGAGGATAATCAAGTCCCTGAGATTGCATTTATGCTGACATCAGATCTGGCGGTCTTTGATCATTTTGATGGAACTCTTACTTTGATTGCCAATGCGATCAATTGGGATGGTAGCTCCGAGCGTGTGGATGACGCTTACTCTGATGCGATGGCCCGACTCGACGCGCTAGAAGAGAAACTCAAGTCTCCACAGGATAGTGGAGTAAACAAACCCTTAGAGCCTAAGCGAGCCGAGTATCAACGCGATATGAGTTCGGCGCAATATCAAGAGAAGGTGCTAGCCCTTCAAGAGGAGATCAAGGCGGGGGAGGCTTTTCAGATTGTGCTCTCACAACGCTTTGTCATGGACGTCACTGCCGATCCATTTGATATTTACCGGGCTTTGCGGGCAACTAATCCCAGTCCTTACATGTATTTATTTAGATTTAATGGCGGTCTATCTATCGTTGGATCTAGTCCCGAAGCCCTCGTTAAAATTAATGGCGATGATGTCTTGGTTCATCCCATCGCTGGCACTCGGCCCCGATCATCAGACCCTGATACCGATCGCCGGCTTGGTGAAGAGTTGTTGGCAGATCCAAAGGAGCGGGCCGAACATCTCATGTTGGTTGATTTAGGCAGAAACGATCTAGGACGAGTCTGTGCTCCTGGCAGCGTTGAAGTTGTTGAATTTATGCAAGTCGAGCGTTTCTCTCATGTTATGC
>JAYVUF010000009.1:0-4593 GCA_043788135.1 Actinomycetes bacterium | reverse complement strand
CTAGAACTTCGAACTGTTATTGTGTATCAAAGTTCTTTCCCTGGCCTTACCCCTGAACTCCTTGCCACATTCTCTTCTCCCACGATCACCTTCATCTCTTTGGACTCCTTTGAATTCACCTCACACGAAATTATGACCGCAATTCGCAGTAAATTGCGGGAGCCAATGGTTCAACAAGATCTAGTTAGACAGGATCTGGATCGACAGAATTTGGCTCAACAGGATCTGGTTACGCCCAGCCCGAAATTTCCCAGTTCAACAGCCACCTCCAACGGAACAAATTTCCCAAGTTCAACTATCAAAAGAATCAATAGAAATTCTGCTCATTCAAGTCGGAATCGAAAGGTAATTGCTGTTACCGGGAGTACCGGCGCACCAGGAAAAACTCGATTTGCAACTGCACTAGCGGAGGAACTTTCCACTCACGGCGTTATTCTGTTGATTGATGCCGATATTCGATCGCATGGCATCTCTAAGCAGAGAGAGATCAAAGGTAAAAATAGAGTAGAAGTTCTGCCGCTAGATCGCGAAAGTCGCCCTACATATATTCCCGAAGGTGATGAAGTGGCAGTAGTTGATTTGGGTACCTTGCCAGGTTTAGCCGAAGCGGTAACTGATAGACGCTGGCACGGTTCTCTGGTTAACAATGTCCTTGATAGGGCAACTCATTTGATTTATATCTGCAATTCAACTCCCACGAGCATCGCGGAATTGAATTCATTCCTTCGGGAGTACCCACTACTTCTCAAGAAGCTCCCTGTTTCATATATCTGCGTTCTCGCAGGTCACTCGCGCGAATTACGAGAGTGGGAGAACAAATTCTTGACTCTTACGATGGGCGAAAACAGGTTCGTACTTCGGGAGGGGCAGTTAGATTCCATCAAGGAGAGCGGTCTTTTGGGATTCTTCCGCCTGGGAAATTCGAAGCGAAAAGAGATTGCTACTATTGCCACTTCGCTGGTGTAGCGAGAGCTTCAAGTAGATTGGTTGGTCCTTGGCAATTAGTTCGCGAAGTGATCTCGCCTATTCGCACACGGCTTTGACCGTACGCGATCGCGGACGCCTCTCCGAACTCATCTCGGAATGGCAGTTGGTCTCGGATCTCTCATTCGCCGATCTCATTTTGTGGGTTCCTAGGCGCAAGGATTATCAGAGTTGGCCCGAAGGGCATATTGCAATTGCGCATATCCGGCCAACAACCGCACCAACTGTATTTGCTCAAGATGTAATTGGACAGGAACTCACTTGGGGCAAAAATGCGCGAATTGATCAGAGCCTTTCAACAGGTTTAATTATTCGAGATGCTGAACCTGAGATGGTCGGAGATATTTTGATTAAGGAAGAGACAGTTCCCGTTCTCTTTGATGGCCAAACAATCGCTGTGATCTCTCGCCATCGCAATGCAGTGGCGATGCGCTCTAGTTCACCTCTTGAGATCAACTATCGAGAAATTGCGCACAAAGTCTTTCGTATGATCGCTGAAGGAACTTTTCCTATTCAAGACAGTATCTACCAAGCCGAGTACGCGCCACGAGTTGGTGATGGATTGGTTCGACTCGACGCGGTGGGGAGCGTTACATATGCCAGCCCCAATGCGCGTTCGGCTATCAGTCGTTTGGGTTGGGATAGTGAAGTTGAGGGCGAACCACTTGGTGCGATTTTTGATGCGCTGCAACGCGCCAACCCGCAACCAAGTGATGAGGGATGGTCCACTGTTCTAAGCGGCAAGATGCTTCGTCGAGCAGATTTTGATAATGGCAATGGAGTTGTAGATTTGCTCGTTATTCCGCTTATCCAGGGTGGTGACCGGATCGGCTCCATCGTTTTAGTGCATGATGTGACTGAATTGCGCAGACGCGATCGCGCCTTGGTGTCGAAAGATGCAACGATTCGAGAAATTCATCATCGAGTTAAAAATAATCTCCAAACTGTTTCTGCGCTCCTGCGTTTGCAATCTCGGCGCGTGGAAGATCCCATTGCCAGCGCAGCTCTAGCTGAAGCGGTAAGGCGTGTGGCATCTATTGCTATCGTCCATGAAACACTCTCCACAAGTTCGGCCGAGTCCGTGCTTTTTGATGAGGTTTATGACCGGATCGTTCATAATGCAATTGAGTTAAGTCCGCGGCCAATCACTCCAGAGAAGATTGGTGATTTTGGAATATTAGATTCTCAGGTTGCAACACCACTGGCTCTTGTGGTGACGGAATTGATTCACAACGCGCTGGAACATGGGCTAGCTGAAAGTGGAGATGTAGTTCGAGTTGAGGTCTCTCGCAGTGAAACCACTTATACAATTAAGGTGATTGACAATGGGGTGGGGCTACCTATTAATTTTGATTGGGAGAAATCCTCGAACCTGGGGTTGCAGATCGTGCGGACGCTGACGGAGAATGAGTTAAAGGGGAGCATCACGCTTAATAGAGTGAACGAGGAAACCGTAGCTAGTATCGTTTTTAAAGTCTAACTACAAAGAAATTAGAACTGGTTCTGGCTCTCCATCATGCGTGCGCGATTACGAGCAGCCCGACGTTTCAAGGCCCGACGCTCATCCTCTGACAATCCTCCCCAGACACCAGCATCTTGGCCACTCTCAAGGGCCCAAGCCAGGCAGGCCTCTTTGACAGGGCAGCGCTGACAGACTTTTTTTGCCTCTTCGATTTGGGCCAGGGCTGGACCGGTATTTCCAATGGGGAAGAAGAGCTCCGGATCCTCATCGCGGCAGGCCGCCTCGTGTCGCCAATCCATCTCAATCTCCTTCAACCTAGGGAAGGCTTCGTCTACAGCCAATGTGCGGATCTGGCCTTGCGAAGCGCTAATTCAGAGAAAATCAACTCAAACTTGGTAAAAAAATACCGAATTCGAGCAGAGTAATCATGAATACTCCCCTATTCTCTCGTAGGACAGAGGAGATAACAAGGACAAAGGGTAAAAGATTCCTCATATTTGTTAAATTTGGCAGATTTCCCGCGAAATTGCCCTTTTCTTGGTGCCCCCGACAGGAGTCGAACCTGCGCAACCGCCTTCGGAGGGCGGTGCTCTATCCACTGAGCTACGAGGGCTGGATGTGGGCACATATCTGGGCATACATCTGTCGATCGCCTTGTTACAACTGAGCAAGCCGCTTAAGGGTATCAGTGAAAGAATCAGGACAACCGTCTTTAAAGAAGTAGGAGCCCACAGATGAGCCCAGTCAGCCCAGTCAGCCCAGTCAGCCCAGCAAGCCCAGCAAGCGCAAGAGGTAACCAGACAGAAGTGGCTTATTTTGCTACTGGTTGTTTCTGGGGAGCGGAGCGTAGATTTTGGAATCTACCAGGAGTACTGCGCACGGCTGTGGGTTACATGGGCGGAGAGAAAGCTGAACCCACCTACCGAGAGGTCTGCTCCGGCAAGACGGGACATACCGAGATGGTGGAAATTGAATTTGATCCTGCACTCATTTCTTATGACAAACTCTTGGCAGAGTTTTGGACGATGCATGATCCAACTTCACTCAATCGCCAAGGTGGAGATATCGGCAGCCAGTATCGCAGCGCAATCTATGCCACTACTCCAACTCAACTGCGCACCGCGCAAGCCACCCGGGAAATTTATAACGATCTTCTGAAGAAGAACGGACTGGATGATATTTGCACTGAAATCAAGAGCAGCGAGGGAATTCATTTTTGGCTAGCTGAGGAATATCACCAAAGGTATTTGGAGAAGAATCCAGGTGGTTACGACTGTCATTCAACAACCGGCATTACTTATCCTGAGCCCATCTTGAGTTAATCCATACTGCTTAGTCCCCGACTTCAATCAATTCTTACCAGTTAGATGACTCACCCTCTGTCGCTCGCCAGCAATACCAGGCAACGATGCTCTGTCTCCCCGAAAACCTAGAACTTTCTTGGTCGAGTACTTTTGGTGCAATTTCAAAATCTAAGTGATGGATTTTTTCCCATCCCCGGCGCATGGCTAAATCGCCAACTGGCCATAGATCCAACCTACCCAGATGGAACATGAGGAACATCTCCACAGTCCATCGACCTATTCCCCAGAGCGAAGTTAGCTCTGCAGAGATCTCTTCATTGCTCAGTTTCGAAATTTTCTTAAAATTAATTGCTCCGGAAAGAGTTGCCTCGGTTAATTCGCTGATAGCTCGCGCTTTAGCTCCGCTTACTCCAACAGTTCTCAAATCGAGAGCAGATAGCGTGCATAACGCTTCAGGAGTTATAGATCCGCCTGCCAGATCGCGGATTCGTGCAAAAATCGTATCTGCCGCCTTGACCGCGAGTTGTTGCGAGATAATTGATTCAACCAAAGTTTCGTAGTGACCTCGTTTTGGCCGTTTGCGATTAATGGTACATAGAGGACTGGATTTAATGATCGGAGCGAAGGCGGGATCCGCTTTGATAATGGAGCGAGCGTGCTTCTTCATATCTTCGATATCGGTTAATGGCACAGGCTCAATTTACTTCAATTTGCTGCAATTAATCAGGAATGAATGTAGCTAAAGACATGACCTGAGCTGACATGACCCGAGATCACTTGATTTAGCGGGCTACGTGATTTAGTAGGCTACCTTTGTGATCGTCAACAACACAGGTGGGCTTG
>JAYVUF010000008.1:0-3783 GCA_043788135.1 Actinomycetes bacterium | reverse complement strand
GGAATCACGCCTGAGGAACGAACATTTCTCTTAAAGATATCTCCGTATTGGCTAAGTGAGGCAACTCCTTCTTGAATCCGAGCACCGCCCGAGTCATTCAAGCCGATCATTGGAATTCCAGATTTAAGAGCGAACTCCATAACCTTGACGATCTTCTTGCCCATCGTTTCACCGAGTGAACCACCAAAGACCATAAAGTCTTGAGAAGAGAGAGCTACTGTACGTCCGTCGATTGTCGCGTAACCGGTTATAACTCCATCGCCATAGGGATGGGATTTATCCATACCAAATTTATCTGAATGATGTGTTGAGAAGGCATCAAATTCAATGAAGGATCCTTCGTCAACGAGTTTCAGGATGCGCTCTCGAGCCGTGTACTTACCCATCGCATGTCGCTTTTCGATCGCCGCAGGAGTACCGCTCTGTGCCGCGCTTTCCAGGCGTGCTTTCAAATCATTGATCTTGCCGGCAGTAGTATGTATCGGATCAGTCACATCCACACTTTACTAGTGAAGCGGGCTTCTGTGATACGTGCATTTCTTGATGAACCAACTATTTCCTCCGCACTGGACTCTAATTACTGGCGGGTACGCGTCATGGATACAGTGGAATCTACGCAGGATGAATTAAAGAAGGGACTTGTAAGTTCGGGTCAGTGCGTTGTTACAGAATTTCAAAGTGCAGGTCGTGGACGCCTCGATAGAAAATTTGATTCTGTTGCAAACGTTGCGCTCCTCTTCTCTTTCTATATCGAGCCTAAGAGATTAACGGAATGGGGATGGATTCCATTGCTTGCAGGTAGCGCCGTAGCCAGATCTTTGAACGAGAAAACCCAGTCAAGCGGCTTCTCAACTAAATGGCCTAACGATATTGTGAGTGAGAGCGGAAAAATAGCCGGGATTTTATGTGAGCGGCATGCGTTAGGAATTATCGTAGGAATCGGTATTAATGTTTCAACGACTGTGGATGAGTTACCGGTTGCTACTGCTTCCTCGATCTTTATTGAATCTGGGGTTGAACTCAATCGCAATGAATTGTTGCCTCATTTGCTTCTTACATTTGAGAAGTTATTTGATAAGTGGGAATCAGGAGTGGATCTCACTCCAACATATAGATCTCTCTCGCAAACTATCGGTCGGGAAGTCTCTGCCACTTTGCCTGATGCGAGGGTGATACGGGGCTTGGCAATTAGTGTTGATCGTGAAGGCCAATTGATGTTGGAGAGTGGAGATCGAATTAGCGTGGGAGATATCCTTCACCTTCGGTAGACTCATCGGCGTGAGCTTCCCAAAGGTCGGAGTCATTGGCGCTGGACAGCTAGCCCGCATGATGGTTCCTGCAGCTATAGATCTGGGAATTTCTCTTAATCTATTTGCTGGTTCAGATATGGAAAGTGGGGCGCAAGTTGCTCCACACCTGGTTGGCTCACTGAGTGACACCGCCACAGTTCTTAACTGGGCAGCCACTTGCGATGTGGTCACATTTGAGCATGAGTTAATTCCGCCCGAATTGATTCAGGCGATCGAAGCTTCTGGAGTAAAAGTTTTTCCCAGTTCCAATTCTTTTACTTTTAGTCAGAATAAATTAACGATGCGCAAAAAAATGGAGGAACTTGGTTTACCAAATCCGCGCTGGCAACAATATGACGGAGAAGAGTGTGAGCTGGAATTTCCCTTGATCGCAAAGACGGCTTCAGGTGGGTATGACGGTCGTGGGGTATTTGTCGTTGCAGATCAGGAGCAACTAAAATCTTTACACGGCTCTATAGCTCAGAGCTTATTGTTAGAAGAGAAACTCAATTTTGATTATGAGATTGCGATCATGGTTGCTCGTTCCCCGCACGGTCAGGCCGCAACCTGGGCACCAACGTTGACCGTGCAGAAAAACGGAATCTGCACTCAAACCGTGACCCCAATTCCAAATTTATCTGAAGCTCTTGGTGCGCAGGTCGTTCAGATCGCACTTCAGATTGCGCAAGGTATCGACTTGGTTGGCGTGATGGCGATCGAGATCTTTGTTGTAGGCGATCATCTCATTATTAACGAGCTGGCGCTGCGCCCACATAACTCAGGTCATTGGAGCATCGAAGGTTCAGTTACGAACCAGTTTGAACAGCACCTGCGCGCAATCTTGGATTTGCCGTTGGGGGATACTTCGCTTCGAGCACCATACGCAGTAACGGGAAATGTAATTGGAATAGCCACCGAAAAGAGCGGGGATCTCTATCGACCATATTTACACCTGATGGCTCGAACTCCCGCCTTAAAAATTCACCAATATATGAAGGAGCTGCGACCTGGGCGCAAGGTAGGTCACGTCACCCTTCTGGGGAGTGATCTTCTACACTTACGATCCGAAGTAAGCCACGCGGTCGATTATTTGAGTGGAGCCATTGATGAGTAAAGATGTTGCAATCGTTATGGGTTCAGATTCAGATTGGCCAATTATGCAAGAAGCGGCCGAGATACTAGATGAACTCGAGATCAGCTATGAGGTAGATGTTGTAAGTGCGCACCGGACTCCAGATGAGATGCTCCAATTCGCACATACTGCAGTATCTGCTGGGTATAAAGTAATAATTGCCGGCGCCGGTGGCGCTGCCCATTTACCGGGAATGATCGCTGCTGGAACGAGCCTGCCAGTTATCGGGGTACCAATCCCACTTAAAGTTTTAGATGGTTTGGATTCACTTCTCTCAATTGTGCAGATGCCGGCTGGAATTCCGGTTGCAACAGTGGGAGTTGGCAATTCTAAGAATGCTGGACTTTTGGCGGCACGAATTTTGGGAGTGAGTGATCCAGGGGTAGCAGGCAAGGTAGCCGACTTAATGGAATCTGCTCGTCAAGCTTCGCTAGAAAAAGGAAAGAATTTAAGTAGTAAGAGAAATACCCGTACTGGCTTCTAATTATTACTGCGCCCCAGCGCTCTGAACTGCCACCCTGCGGCCCGCCACCGATTTCGATCGAGTGCATTTCGTCCATCGATAATAATGGGATGTGCGACCAGGTTTATAAGTTGGGCAGGATCGAGTTCTCGGTAGACCTTCCACTCCGTTAAATGTAAAACTAAATCAGCGCCTTTGAGAGCATCCTCAATATTCTCGGAATAATTTAAAGCTGGAAAATACTTTTGAGCGTTCACTATTGCTTTGGGATCGTGGACGGTAACTAGCGCACCCGCTGCTTGAATTTGAGCCGCAATATCTAGCGCAGGTGAATCTCGAACATCATCGCTATCGGGTTTAAATGCCGCGCCTAGAACTGCAATTTTCTTCCCCTTCAAATCTTCGGAGAGATCTTTACGTACTAATTCGATCATACGGGTGCGAGCGCGCAGATTAATGGAGTCAACTTCTCGGAGAAATTCCAGGGCTTGCTCTGCTCCCAACTCTTGCGCCCGCGCCATAAATGCCCGGATATCTTTAGGTAGACACCCGCCACCAAAACCAATACCAGCCTGCAAGAAACGTCTTCCAATTCGAGGGTCATATCCTATTGCTTCTGCCAGCACGGTTACATCACCACCTGCGGCTTCACAAATTTCTGCCATGGCATTAATAAATGAGATCTTGGTCGCAAGGAAGGAGTTAGCTGCAACCTTCACTAGTTCTGCTGTGGGCAGATCTGTAATGACCAGAGGGGTTTGATCTTGCAAATTCTGGGAGTAGACCTTGCGTAAAGTTTTTTCAGCCTTTTCATTGGTGACACCAAATACCAATCGATTAGGTTTTAAAGTGTCTGCTACTGCAAATCCTTCGCGCAAAAACTCCGGGTTCCATGCCAG
>JAYVUF010000007.1:0-19283 GCA_043788135.1 Actinomycetes bacterium | reverse complement strand
GTGACCGCTTCCCCATTGAGATAGATAGTTCCTGAAGTTGCGCCATAAAGTCCAACGAGAGTTCTGCCTAAAGTTGATTTGCCACAACCAGATTCACCTACCAGGCCAAGAGTTTCACCTTGATATAAATCTATTGTGACACCGTCTACTGCGGGAATTGTCAGCGGAGCCACTTTGCGAATCTTTTTGATAACGCTTTGGCGCCCAACGAAACGTTTGGACAAATCCTTTGAACTCAGAACTATCTGTCGACCCTCTTGAGTGCTCATGCGTTCGCTCCCTTAAGCCCAGTAAGTCCAGCCTTGAAAGAGCCAATATGAAGACATGCTGCCTCACCACTACCGGCTCGAGAGAGATTGGGTTCTGTGGTTTGGCACTCCGCAGTGGCTGCGAAGCAACGCGGGGCAAATGGACATCCCGCCACCGGCTTCGTTAAATCAGGTGCCTCACCGGCAATGGAGAAGAGTCGCTCAACTGGAATATCAGGATCTGGTACCGATTTGAGTAATGAAAATGTGTAGGGATGCTGGGGATCGGCGTAGGTCTCTTGTACTGTACCTTTTTCGACGATCCGTCCCCCGTACATTACTTGCAAGGTATCGCAGACCTCATTAATGACCGCTAGGTCGTGGGTAACGAAAATCAGACCCATCTTCTCGCGCTTGCGAAGGTCGATTAGGAGGCGAAGAACTTGCGCCTGAATAGTTACATCCAAAGAGGTCGTAGGTTCATCGCAGAAAAGCATCTTTGGCTCACCCGCAAGTGCAAGTGCGATAGCTACGCGCTGCCGCAAACCACCTGATAACTGATGCGGATAACTCTTAAGCCGTTTTTCCGCCTCTGGAATTCCAACCAGATTCATTAATTCCAGAGCCTTTGATTTGGCTCTCTCTTTTGAGTAGCCCAGCCGATATCTCGGAACCTCCATAATCTGATCCCCAACCGATAAAACAGGATTGAGAGCAGAGATGGCGTCTTGAAAGACGATACCGAATTTTTCAGCAAGCACAGCTCTACGCTTTGCAGGCGAGAGTGCGCCGACGTTTACACCTTCGACGATAATTTCGCCTTGGGTAATAATGGCGTTGTTAGGCAGGAGGTCGAGAATTGCCTTAAGCGTTATTGATTTCCCAGATCCAGATTCGCCGACAATCCCCAGCGCTTCACCAGCTGCCACTTCAAAGGAGACGCCACGGATTGCTTTCAAAAGCCCTCGCGAAGTATGAATATCTACATGTAGCTCATCTACGACCAAAAATGGGGTACTCATTTCGCAAACCTCTTTACAAAACCATCACCGATAAGTGAGAGTGAGAATCCGACTATCACAACCATAAATCCGGGAATAAATGGAATCCACCAACTTTGCAAGATGTAGGCCTGACCTTCTTGGATCATCAGACCCCATTCGGGGGTTGGAGCGGGTATTCCAAGACCCAAAAAAGTCAACGTTACAATCGCCAAAATACTCAAAACAATATCGCTCATTGAGAAAACAATTGCCTGTGAAATGACATTTGGAAATACGTGCCGACGTAATATTCTAAAAGTTGGTAATCCACTCAACTTTGCTGCATGTATGTAATCAAGCTCCTTAGTGACCAACACACCTGCGCGCACAATCCTGCAATATGCAACCCATCCCACTATCGTGATAGTAATAATGATCGCTTTAGCGCCGGCTCCAAATACCAACGAGAGCGCGATCGCCAAGACATAGAATGGAAAAGCGATTGTGATGTCGACAATGCGCATAATCAGAGAGTCAAACCACCCGCCGTACCAACCAGTCACAAGACCCAGAAAAGTTCCAAATATAAATGGAAATAAAACGGCGAGAACTCCAATAACCAGGTCGGTACGAATTCCGAAAATCAACCGCGTAAGAACATCTCGGCCTAATTGATCGGTACCAAGAAGGTGGTGGCTATTTGGCTTGAGCAAAGTGTTAATGAGATCTTGAGCTACCGGATCTTGCCGCGTGATCCAGGGTGCAAATATGGCCAACAACACCAGAAAGCCAAAAATTCCGATACCAACCCAAAACCCAATATTTTTACTTTTCATATTGAAACCCGTGGATCAAGTGCGGCGTGAATTAGATCCGTAGCCAAATTCACCAGCACTACCGCAACGGCGAAAAAGAGAGTCACTCCCTGAACTATCGGGAAATCACGCTGGCCAATCGCATTAATCATCAGACTTCCAGTTCCAGGTAGGGAGAAGACTCGTTCAATAACCACGGTGGCTCCCACCAGATATGCGATATTTACTCCCAGCACTGTGACGGAAGCAATAAAGGCATTTCTGACAACATGCACACGCAAAATTCGTGAGGTTTTTATCCCTTTGGAGCGAGCCGTCAACACATAGTCCGCTTCCAGGATAGAAAGCATGCTCGACCGCAGGCTTCGTATTAAAATCGGAGAAAGTGTGAGCGCAATGGTCAAACTTGGCAGGATCATAGCTCTTAGGTGTTCAAGGAAAGTATTTCCAAATCCACTTACTGGGAACCAATGAAGCCTGATTCCAAAGAGCAAGATGAGTTGCAGGCCAGTCCACACTTGTGGCATTCCGAGACCAACAATTGGGATTACTCGAATAATTTGATCGCGGGCCGACCCTTCACGAGTTGCAGCCAGTACGGCCAGTGGCAAACTGATCAAAATCGAGAAAATTATGCCGCCACTCAGGAGAAGTAAAGTGACATTGAGTCTGGAATAAATCGCAGTGGCTACTGGCTGCTGGGTAAAAAAACTCTGGCCAAGATTTCCATGAATAGCGTGAGTAAGGAAGTTGAGGTACTGAGTAAGTAAGGGCTTATCAATACCCAAAAGATGATGAATCTCCGCAGAGCGCTGCGGAGTAGCGTGATTTCCTAAAATTGTATCCGCTGGATCCCCTGGAATGAGATGAATGAGTGAAAATATTCCGATAGAGATACCAAAAAGCACAGGAACAACTTGTAACAACCTCTTACCTGTGTAGGTCAAGAAATTCATTAAGTCTGCACCTACACTTTCTGGGGATCGCTAGAAGGTGTTTTGAAAGATCGCACTAAAAAGAATTCAACTCTTGCTTAGTAGCATTTGAGAATACTACCTAAGCAAGAGTTGAATTCACTACATCACTGCCCTACTAATTTACTGCGTTTTAGTTCTTCTTCACTTCTTCCATGTGGTACTGGAGTGTAGGTGTGACTTGGAAGCCCGTGATTTTGTTACTCCATGTATAAACATAAGGATAGTTATACACGTACATCATCATTGCCTCTTTAGCTGTGGTCGACTGGGCGAAGGAGTAAGCCTTTTGACGGATCTTTGGATCCACTGAGGTCTGACCCATCTTCACCGCTGCAACAACTTTTGGATTGTTGTAGTTGGTGTAGAAGTCGCTTGTGCCACCTTCAGTTGGATTGAGCGCAAAGGTCATGAGCTCATCTGGGTCTGAAATATCCATCGTCCAAGCAGTACTGGTGATGTCATAGTTCATGGCCTTCTGGGTTACACGCTTTACTTTAGGCTCTTGCGTCTTCACCGTAAGTGCTACACCAAGCTTTTTAAGAGAAGCCTGGAAGATCGAACTAATTGCTGAATCTTCCACGCTTCCTGCTGTAGATAGGTAGGTGAGTTTGAGACCCTTCGAGTACTTCTTGGAGAGAGCCAACTCTGCAGCGGCCTTCTTCATGTCATATTGAATTCCTGGGGTCTTCGCATCGTAGAAACCAACATTCGGAGCCATGATCGAATTGGAGACGGTTCCATAGCCCGCGAGGACCACTTTAATGATTGATTTGCGATCCAAGGCATAAGAAAGTGCACGCCGAACGTGTACATCAGCAAGCGCTGGGACCTTCTCATTCATAGCCAAATATTCCGAAGCTGCGCCAGGGAATGCTTTGCCCGTGATGCCAGGAGTCTTCAGCGCCTGTCCAAAGGAAGTTGAAGGAGGGAACTCATTTATATCCGATTGTCCGGACTGGAGATCCAAAGCACGAGTGTTGTCATCAGCCACGTAGCGCCAGTCAACGGAGTTCAGATAAGGCTTTCCTGGCTGCCAGTAGGTCTTATTTGCTACAAACTTGACATCGGTACCAGGAGTCCAAGATTGAAGCGCAAATGGACCGGTTCCAACTGGTGCCTTAAAGAAGGCATCTGCAGTCATCCCACCGTAGTTAGCGGGGAGAATGGCGTTGGAGAAGCAAGCAAGATCCGAGAGCATTGGAGCCCAAGGTGTTTTGGTCTTGATGATCACGGTGTCAGGTGTAGGAGCTGTAACGGAAGCGACCTGTGTAAGCAAGAAGCCCCAGCCACTACCTTTTTCAGCTGTATCTAGAGAGAACTTGACGTCAGCCGATGTCATTGGGGTTCCATTGCTGAATTTAATATCAGTGCGCAACTTAATTGTCCATGACAATTTGTCGGCGCTGACCGTTCCACTCTTAGCTAACCAGGGCTTTACAGACTTACCATCCTGGTTGATCATAAAGAGAGGTTCAAAGATCTGTTGCTGAATAAATATAGAGTCATTTTGAGCAAGATCAGGATTGAAAGTTGCAAAATCCTGGTTCCTCTCGAGGATCAAATCACCCTTAGGCGAGGCGTTATCTGCGTGGGCCGAAACTGCCATAGCCGAGGACATGATTACGGCGAGAGCCATTGTCACTCCTAGGATTTTCTTTGTTTTCACTTTTTGTTGCTCCTTTTCTGAAATGTATTCGGAAGCTGTACAGCTGTGAGGGAGAAGCGAAGGCCGCATAATCTTCGTTGAAGCGACCTTGTAGTTCGTAACGGCATTCAACTCGTAGTTGGGAGATTACGCAAATTACAAGATACGGCGATGAAATAAAGTCTTTTAATTTAACCATATTGGCGAATTTAATTTCTTCGCCTGCTCCTCGGTTTTATTTAAAAGAGTGAGTGGCCGCCGTCAACTGATAGGCATTGGCCCGTTACCCAGGTAGAGCCCTCATCGGCAAAGAAACGAACTGCATGAGCGATATCGTGAGGCAGACCCAATCGACGAGTAGCAATTCCTCCCAGGATTTTGGCCTGGCCCGCTTCACCATAACTCTCCCACTGAGCAATAGATGATGGGTTGGAGAGAATGAAACCAGGCGCGATGCAATTGACTGTAACTCCGAATTCCCCCAATTCGTGAGCCATTTGTCGGGTAAAGGCGATCTGAGCCGCCTTCGCTGAGGCATAGGCCTGAATTCCAGTCAGGCTCACGCTGCGCCCAGCGCCGGAGGAGATGTTAATTATTCTTCCCCACTCATTGCGCTTCATTCCGGCGCTAACAGAGCGGGTGCAGTTGAACATGGTCTGGACATTTGCATCAAAGATCGCTTTCCAACTCTGGTCAGATACCTCTTCTATAGGGTGGTGAACTTGACCCGCAACTCCCCCAGCATTGTTCACCAGAATATCAATATCGCCCAAGGATGCGAAGAGTTCGGTGACAACTTCTGAGTTTGAGAGATCGAATTCGGGGAGGTCTAATCTGTGAACGGTGTGACCGAGATTGGATAATTCTTCCGCGATCTGTAGGCCAATTCCATGTCCTGCACCTGTTACAACTACCCGTCGAGAGCTCATCTGTAGATATTAGTGGTTAATTGATGAAGGTTGGTATTAGATCTCTTTGTCCCAAAATATTTTCTAGTATCTGCATTAAATGTAAAATTAAACCTTCCGAATTTCTCGCCCCTACTATCCCAAGACCAACGGGCAGGCCTTGAACGAGTCCCATTGGCATTGTTCCAATTGGAGCACCAGCGATAGAAGGAGCTGTCGTGATCCACGAGGAACCCGTGTAATCATCTCCCGCGCCGAGTTTGGATTCCCATGCCGGGCCATAAGTACAACCTATTAAGAGGTCCGCGTCATGCAAGCCGATTGCTAGGGTTTGGTTGGCCCAAGCGAGATTGCGCTCACGCTTGATCTGATATTCAGGGCTACGTCCTCCACCGCGCAGCGCCTCATCAAAAATCTCCTGTTCAAAAAATTGCATCTCCGATTCACGATGCGCAATATTAAAAGCGTGCACCTGCTCCAAAGTGAGCACGCGGGCGCCAGCGCGCCCTTGTAGGTACGCGCCTAAATCGCTTACCAATTCGTGTCTTAGGATTGCGTACTCGTCATCTCCAACTGATTCATCAGGATTAGTAAGGTCTACATCCAATAGTTTTATCCCGCCGCCACCTGGCTTAGAGAGTTTGGCTATGGCGGTCAGCGCCTCATGCATCCGAGTGTTGGTCCCATCATCTGTGGTCAACCAATTCTTCACAAAACCAATCCGAAGTGGGCGCTCCTCGCTGATCACGCTGAGATATCCCGACCGACCACTCATCGCCTCTAACATAAGAGCCGCTTGCGCTACCGTCTTAGTTAGAACTCCAGGTGAATCTTGACTCCCACTAATAGGAATTACTCCAGCGCGCGAGGTCAACCCAACAGTTGGTTTCAGCCCCACGCAGCCGTTGAGTGATGCCGGGCAGGTGATAGATCCATCAGTCTCTGAACCCACCGCAAAATCAACTAGCCTGGCACCAACCGCTGCACCTGACCCTGATGAAGATCCGCCGGCGGAATGTTTATGAATCCACGGGTTCGCAGTAAGTCCTCCTACCGCAGACCAACCAGAAGTCGATTTCGTGGAGCGAATATTCGCCCACTCCGAGAGATTGGTCGCGCCGATGACAATAGCTCCTGCTGCCTTTAGGTTCGCGATGATCGGGGCATCCTTTTTTGGAGGCGTATTGGCAAGCGCAAGCGACCCAGCCGTTCCGGGCAATCCAAGAGCCTCTACATTATCTTTAACCAGAATTGGTACACCGCCCATTGGGAGATCAACTCCAGCTCTGTCATATGCATCTGCATCAGCCAATGCTTGCTCTCTTAACGCCAAAACTGAATTGAGGGTGTAGCCCGACTGGTCGATGGTGTTGATTCTCTCCAGGGCAGCTTCGACTTTTTCGCGTGAGTTCATAGGGCAATTCTGCTTGATCAGCGAAGTAATTCAACTTTATAGATAAAGTCGGTTTGTGGAACTCTTTAATTTGCGGGTTACGGTCGATTCGATTTCCGGTCGACCCGTTTGCGGACTCAAAGTTGGCGATTATTTTGAAGTCACTAATAGCAACCAAGTTCGCATTCCTGAAGGCAAGCACTTCTGTATGTATGCCTTGCAATCGGTTATGCCTTTGCTTCCCGCTAAACAACGCCAATTGACTGCAGATGACTGGCTGGAACAGGATTCGCTTGTTGCTTGCCCAGATCCAGAGGAACGATTGGTGATGAAGATAGAACGGATCGGTAAAGTAACCTTAAAGAGCGCTGATTTAACCTAATTATTGTTTGTGTGCATGATGCCGCTGTGCTTCTCTGAATAACGTTCTAACTCGTAAACGGATCCATGGGGTCCCTGACTCCGGTCAAATATTTTTGTAAGGAGTCCAAGGTCTTGGGGGGTGAATTGGATATGAGGAATTCGTAGATGAGCACTCAAATGAGAGAGATTGCGAGCGCCTACAATTACTCCTTTAACTCCAGGACTTTGCAGAATGAATGCCGATGCCACTGATCCAATATCTGTCTCTTGCTTGATCGCAATCTCATTGAGAGCGCGCAAGAGTTCTTGGAAAATATCCCAGCCGCCAAATTCCTCAATAATCAAGCCATATTTAGTCGAGGAACGAGTTTCGTCTTTTAATGGTGCACGAGCACCCAAGTACTTATTGGAAAGGAAACCGCCAGCAACCGTTCCAAATGCCAGCATCCCTATTCCTTGCTTTTGGCAATACTGTGCCATCTCCCCTTCGGGACGATGATCTAAAACCGAATACTGCAATTGAATACTTGCGGGTGTGAATCCGGCCTCCACAAATTCGCGCAACCGCTCCAGATCAAAGTTAGTTACCCCTACATGCCGAATCTTCCCCGCATCTTTTAAACGGAAGAGTTCTGACATTGCCTCCAAATATCCTCTATATTCATATTTCCACCAATGGAATTGCACTAGATCGACACGTTCAACTCCAAGACGGGTGAGAGAACGCTCAACTATCTTTTCGACGTCGCTCTTATCGAAATTCTTCAGAGCCGACATATTTGGAACATATTTTGTATGGAGTTGCGGCAGAAATCGTGCATCGTTTCCGTGTTTCTTCTTTAAATCAAGAATTGCACTCCCAATCAACTCCTCAACTCCGGTGTAGATATCACCAAAATCTAAGGTGCTTATTCCATTTTCAATATAGGTGACTGTGTCGGCTACTGCTTGTTCAGAAGAAATTTTAGTAGTAAGGGAATGGCCAGCGCTGAGTTGCCAACCACCTTTTAAGACGGGGGAAATTTCGTAACCGGGAACCAACTCAACTCTATTCATTAGTCGAATTAACTTTCCACAATTGCTTCAGCCTCGATCTCCACTAAGTACTCTTCACCAATTAATTTCGCTTCAACTAAAGTGTTTACTGGTCGAATCTCTTCAAATCGCTCGCCATGTACCTTTGAAATCGCAATTGCGTTCTTGGCATTGCTCACGAAGATACGAGTTCTCACCACATCGGAAAGTTTTGCACCCACCGATTCCAGCGATGCTTCAATTTTGTCAATAACGAAGTGTGTTTGAGCATCAGGATCGTTACCGCCGATAACGCGATCTCCGTGCGTCGCTGTTGTTCCTGACGTTATGACTCGATTATCAATGCGGACAGCTCGGCTATACCCAGCGAAGCCTTCCCAGACCGTTCCCGAATCAATGTTCTGTCTTTGGGAAGAGACCTGCTTCGGCTCATACATCGGTGGAAATTTCTCTAAGTGATCAGCCAAATCTCCGGTTGCAGTTAAGAATGGCGGCTTGCGATATTCATCTCCGCAATCTCCTGGAATCGCATTTAACTTTTCTATTGCCTTTTTTATTCTTATAAGTTGCTCTTTATTTAACTCAAATGTGAATAAAGATTGGGAATCTTGAACGTGGTTATTTTCTCCAAGTCTGGCTCCGATAATTATCGCGGCCACAGCTTTTTGAGAGAGTATATATTTACTCGCAACGATAGAAATAGATCGATTCACTTCTAGTGCCACCTCTTTAACTTCGCGTAGAACCTCTTGAAATAAGTTCCATCCACCAGCCACATCGATAAATCGTTTATATTTTAGGAGCGACATATTGCTAAGAGCGCTGCCAATAGGTTCTGGCTGACCCAGCCATTTCTCGGTGAGAAACCCTCCCAAGAGGGTTCCATAAGCAAACAAGCCAACACTTTCTTCTTCGCAATATTCAGTCAATTTCCCTCCCGCACGTTGATCAATGAGGGAATACGAGACCTGATTTGAAACTACCTTTATCCCGCTGGCCCGGACTATGCGCAAGTGGGCGGTATCAAAGTTTGTAACTCCAATATTCTTGATCAAGCCCTCTTCTTTTAACTCTTGCAGCCAAAACATAGCATCTAGCCAATACAAATTTGAGAACTTCCAAGCATGGAACTGCAGAAGGTCAACTTGTTCAGTTTGCAATCGAATTAACCGCGCTTGTACCGCGAGGCGAACATCAGCTTTAGTTATTCTCCCTGGTTGCGGCACCCACTTTGTGAGCATAGTTGCCATGCCACCTAAAGAACTATTTTTTGTGAAGTACCCCGCAATAATTTCTGCGCTTCCATAATGATCTGCCATGTCAAAGGTCGTAAAACCAGAGGCAACATAATCTTCCATCTTGGCCGCCATGAATTCCGGGTCCAAGGTATTCCCACCTTTTTCCATATCTGCAATCTGCCAAAGGCCGTTTATCGCTCGCGAGACTTCTAACGATTTTGAGAGTCGATATTTCTCCATATTAGGTTGGCATTCCTTGTAGTGTCACGGGACGCATAAAGCGGTATATGGCATCTATTCCTACTGAAGTGGTCAGTGAGTTGGTAGCTGCCGGAAATGGACCACCGTGATTCTGACCTGCAGTTACTGCTACGCCCGTGGGCCAAGCGTTCCACGCAATTCGCCCAGAGCGTTCCTTAAGGGCCGCAAGCACTGCACCAAAGTCAGGATCTGTTTCACGTGAAAATATGGCAGAGGAAAGTGCACCCTCCATACGGTGAATCCCTAATAAAAGTTCCTCAATATTCGAATAAGTGAGAATTATTCCAGTGGGACCAAAGCACTCAACTTCAAATATTAAATCTACGGAGAGAGCACTCTCCACTTTAGAAATTAGTACCTGAGGTTCGGAATAAAACCCACCAAAATTACTATTCAGACCGCGCGATATCTTCGACGGAAAGTTAGATTCAAGTAACTTTCTATTTTCATCATGTAAGGACTTTGTTGCTTCCGTAAGAAAGGGTTGGGAATCCCGCTGCGCCATCTGGCTAACTATCTCCTCCTCCAATCCCACACCTTCTGGAATAAATAAAATACTGGGGTTGGTGCAGAATTGACCATTTCCCATGAGGAGTGAATCTAAATAATTCTTGGCAAATAGGGCGCTATCACCAATCCCCGAAGCAAGGGCCACGACAGGATTTATGCTGCCCAGCTCTCCATAAAATGGAATTGGTTTCGAGCGCGAATTTGCCAAGTTCAATAAGGCCATTCCACCCTTTTTTGAACCGGTAAATGCTCCAGCACTTACGCCTTCTGACTCGATTAATATTTTCCCGGCATTAAATCCAAAGATGATCTGAAGAACATGATCGGGAGCTCCCGCATCTCTAAGGACCCGCTTGGCCAATTCGAAGGTTCTCTTTGAAGTGGCTGGATGACCGGCATGACCCTTAACGATCACGGGGCAGCCGGCGGCCAAAGCGGATGCGGTATCTCCACCTAAAACGCTAAAAGCAAAAGGGAAATTACTTGCCCCAAATACCGCAACTAAACCCAGAGGAATTAGCTCTTTAACGAAGCGGGGGTGGCCTTGAGGTGGATTACCGACAACTGCTTCATCTACTTTTATGAGAGTTATTTTTCGTGAAGAGAGAGCGTCAGCAAATGCCCGCAACTGAAATGAGGTACGGGCAACCTCTCCAGTAAGACGCACGCTGCCCAATCCCGACTCGAGATCAGCGAGTTTTACGAGCTCTTCACTATCTGCATCGAGCGCATCAGCAATAGCGTTAAGTACTTTTACTCGTAGAACCAGATCGCTACCCCAGATCTTTTGAGCCCTACGTGCTTGGACTACTGCAAATTGAATTTCCTCAACCGTAGATTCGGAAAAGATCGGACCGAAAGGTTCTGCAGTCCGTGGGTTGATTGAGCGTATGCTCATTCCAGTCTCCATCGTGTCAGGGGCATTGTTGTGCGCCGGGAAATTTCTCAAAGCAAATTGGATAATACTCCGAAATTATGGGGTGGGATTAGTAAATATAAAAGCGTTAATTGTGTTTTTTGATTCACTTGATGGAATATTGATAAGACCATCTACTTGATTCGATTTCGGAATACTGGAAGCTCCTGGGCGCATTGCCCCACTCTCGAGCAGCAGGGCAACAGTTCCCGTCACATGGGGTGTGGCCATCGAAGTTCCGCTCAAGATTTTTGTAGCGTTCGCACCACCAATCCATGCGGATGTTATTGCCGAACCCGGGGCAATGATGTCAACACACTTGCCATAATTTGAGTAATAAGCAAAATTATTGGAAATATCACTTGCCGCTACGGTAATTGCTTTGGAATCTCCGGCTGGTGAATAATTGCAAGCGTCAGCTGCACTATTTCCGGCCGCTACTACCACGGAGATTCCATCCGCAATGACTTTACTAACAGCTTTATTGAGAGCTTTTGAGTAACCTGAAATAAGACTCATGTTCACCACGGCTTTCCCGCCTTGATAATTATTGCCAATCCAATCAAGCCCCGCAATTACACCACTGACAGTTCCACTTCCTGTGCAGTCGAGTACTCGAACAGGTGTAATCCTTGCCTCTTTTGCAACTCCGTAAATAGTGCCAGCGATGGTTCCAGAGACGTGAGTCCCGTGTCCCTGGCAATCTTCAATTCCAAGTCCATCGTTAATCCCTGCGTAGCCCAGATTAATACGTCCCATAAATTCACTATTTTTTGTATTGATGCCTGTATCAACGACGTAAGCAGTTACACCTTTCCCTGTCCAGGAGTACGTGTAGGTTGAGTCAATAATGGCGGGTGAATCAATACGAGAAATGCCCCATGTAGCAGGACTCTCCACTTGAAGGGCGTCAGTTTTAACAACTTGATCCAGTTCGATGAAATTTACACTTGACCTCTGTTGTAGATCACACACTTCTCCGGATGTTAGAAAACTAGAAAAGCCATTAAGTGTTTTGGAATAACTGTGGCTCGGTTTAATATGACTTCCGTCTACACTCTGGAGTTCTTGATCCTGTGAAACACCATTGTAAAGAGAAACGATGTAGTTCCCTGCGCTTGCGCCACAATTATGCAATGAAGTGGCCGCAAAAGTATTTGGCATGAACGCCGAAATGAGTACTGCAATAGTTAAAGTAGGAATTGTGTAGCGCCTTTTTGAGATCATACCTAATTTTAGCCTAGTCATGCCCCACCACCGAGGATTGACGTCGTGAGCGGAATAGAAATAAGGGCTCCGGCGATCATAAATGGGCCGAATGGGAGAGCTGTTTTTCTTGTTCCTTTATGAAGAATCAAGATTGCCATTCCGACGACACTACCTAAGGCAAAGCTGACCATTGCGGCGACATAAACTGACAGAGCACTGATGTAACCGACATATAGGCCAATAGAGGCAGCAAGTTTTACATCTCCCATTCCCATGCCACCTTTAGATAGCACATTTACCGCCCAATAAAAGGCGCCTAAGATCAGTGATGCCAAGAGGGCGCTGCGAAGATGGTTAAAGCGATGATTTAATGTGGCATCCAAGGTTAAGAAACCTAGACCAGATAAGTAAAGAGCTCCATTGAGCACATTAGGCAGTCTATGCATTTGAAAATCAATAGCAGATAGAGCTACACCTAAAATTACAAATACCATCCAAGCCGCGATCAAAGTAATACGGTGAAAAAGTATGAAGGGAATGAAGGTGGCTATCGCCGTTGCGAGTTCTAGATAGAGATATCGCCGCGAAAAACTCTGACTACAACTTCTGCACTTACCCCGCAGTCGAAGATAACCGAGAAGGGGGATATTGTCTTTATTTTGGATCTGTACTCCACAGAACGAACATTTAGATCGTCCCCAAAGACTTTCTCTTTGGGGTATTCGCGCAACTAACACGGTATTAAATGAGCCGAAAACAAGTCCAAAAACGAGCACAAAGAAATAAAACAAGAGCGGTGGCACGTTTTCACCCACCACCGCTCCTGCCATCAACTTAGACTCCGGATGGGATGCAAACTGGTGCGGAAAGACTTGCACCTGTCACAACAACTACCGGCGCTGCCAGCGTTACTCCAGCTTTGGCAGTAACGAGATAAGCGACCACATCAGTTGGAATCGTTGAGATGAACGACGGCGAGAGAGCCACCATATCTGATGCTTGATAAGGCGTGAAACTATATGTCACAGCGCTTCCACCATTTGGTATCACAACGTTGACTCCAGCGGGAGTTCCTGTTGCAGCTGGGAGTGATGCGTTAACTCCGTAATTGGCGAATGCAGAGTGTAAATTTGAGGCGTCTTGAGAACAAGCTTTCGCTTTTGCATCGGCGCTAGTACCAGATAATGCCACGACGACGATGGCGGCCAAAATGCCAATAATGAGAATAACAATCAAGAGTTCGATGAGCGTGAACCCCTCTTGACCGGTTTCTTTGCGATCTTTTGCCCTACGTAGTACTTCATGCATGATCGTTCTCCTTCTTGGTGGGGTTAGTTAAGTAAGGTACAAGCCACAGGAGCCGTAATTCCAAGACGGTTTCCTTTGGCGTCATAAAGATAAACATCGTATGAACTTGTACTAGCCGTAAGTACGCTAAGAATTCCACCCGGAGAGTTGACGGACGTTGATGGAATAGTCAGTGCCGATGTGACACTGAAAGTCAGCGTGTATGTAGGACCAGCCCCACTGAAAGAGGCAACTATCCAGGTTCCATCAATATTTACGGAATCTATGCCGAAAACTTGAATCGTCTCACCGACTGTGATTGGTGGAGAGTAAGCGGAGGTAATTGACAGAGTGGCAACATTGGAAGCAAGGGCATAATTGGTGACCGAATAGGTACCAAGTTGCATCGTAAAATTACTAGAAAATGAACTTACCAGCCCAGCATTTATATATGTGGGTTGCAAAGACAAAAGAGAGGGTGGGAGAACCCCATTGTTATCACTTTGATATGAAGAGACGCCGAGTGAAACCGCTTGATAGGCAGTTTTGCAAGCGTTCTGCAAGGAGGTAATTCGACTCGAACCCAACGCCACATAAGTTATTCCGGACAGAATCCCTAATACGCAGAGAACCACGATTAATTCAATCAGAGTAAACCCGCGCTCCTGATGATCAAGTGGATGTGCTCTCATGATCCGGTGCTCGTTATCGAAAAGTGACTGCCTGGATTGAGACCAGACTTATCATCGATCACGATTTCATGCTGAATTACCCTCCCACTAGGCGTAGTAAAGGAGATTTTTAGATGGCGCCCAGTAACTGCGGGACCTGCTAAGACTGGAAATACGCAGGAACCAATCTTTGAAGTACAAGTAAATTTTGCACCATTCGAAACTACTCCACCATCGATTTCATGCTGATTTTTCAGACCTTCATCGATTCTCACATTTGATCCTGAGGCTAAAACTGTTCCATAAATATAAGTTTTGTTAGTTGAACCCGCGTAAGCGTAAAAAAGTGGGGTACTTCCAGTGTGTACCGCTGGACAATTTGAACTATTGCCGCGTTTTACCGCACAGACCGTTGCATGAACATTATCGACAGAGATAATTGCAAAACTTTGACCCAGCGCTTGTCGCGGACCACAAAGTCTAATGTCTCCATCATGATTTGAAAGAGTCGCCGCAGCTCCAAAGACCAACTGAGTGCCAGATACATCCAAACTAGTGAGTGGAACCACGGCGGTAATGCCGTGGTTGTAAGTACAACCTGTGGCTGCTCCCGTTCCATCATATTTAACATTGGCATCAGAAGGATCATTACGCACAACAATAGTTTCTAAACTATCGAGAGAATCTTTGCTTACATCAAGTCCATTTGCACTTTTAAAGTAAATTATCCCGCGTCCTAGTTCGATATCAATCTTATGCAACCAGCCTTGAGTAACAGAGCAATCTTTATCGGCATAGGTACCATTTGACTTATAGGTGCGTATTCTCTCTTGCGAAAAAAGAACATTTAATTGATCAACTGCCTCATCATTGTAATTGCCACTAGGAATTAAGATGGGAGTATCGAGGAAAGAGCAATTTTTGGGTAAATATAAATTAAGTGATCCGCTGATCCCATTTCCTGGATCAGAAACAGGCAATACAGGCGTCACTGAACTTGTAGGAAGGTTGGCTGCATTTGTTGAAACAACGCCAGCTGAAGCCGAAACCCCTGAGATATTCCCTCCGGAGGGAGTAAGGATTTGAGTCGCAGTCACATTACCTGAGGTCACGTTTATGTTATTACTTTGAGATTCGATCGAGCTATTGAATGCATAAGACCCGGTAATGGAAACCCCATTATCAACACCGGTCGTGGTACCAGTTTGTGACGTCGTAGTTACTGATGATGAGGCCAATGATTGATTACTTCCAGTGACCGGGACACAAGAGACGCTTACTCCAGAAATTACAGCAGGTAGCCCACAATTTGGCTGAGTTGAAGAGTCAAAGGCAGCGGAACCAAGTGTTGGATTAACTGTCAGTTGCTCTAGTACCGTTGAAGTGGCAACAGCTACCTGACTAGCGCTAGTTGTCTGTGCCGCCAGTCGTTGACCCCCGGTCGCTGAAGCCTGTGTAATCAAAAGTGATACTCCCAGCCATCCTCCTAAAACCGTTACAAAAATTAGAACCACAGCTAATACCGAACCTACCTCTGAATTTCGATCTCTGTTCATGAGATGCTCCTTGCGGCGAATAAAACTTGGGTCGGATATTGGCCGGCATTTGTACCAATAGTTGCTGGAACCGTAAATGTGAGGCCCGGGTTTACTACCGCAACATTTAAGAGTTTATTTGTTTGGCATGCTCCAGTTGATACGACCGATGCCACAAAGCTCGCACATTTCATTGCAGAGGCCCAGTCTGAATTTAAACTAGATAGTGAAAGATTACTCCTCAACATTTGCGAGGTGACTCCCGTAGATGCAATTTGTGGAGCAGCACATTGAATTCGCCACAACTGACTATAAGTGTTATTAACGGAACGAACTTCATATCCAACGTAATTGTTGTACACGAGAATACCGCGATTTGAGGTAGGGCCAGTGCCCGAATTATTTAACGTGAATGTTTTGTTTCCTGGATTAGACGCGATGACGACTGCGCCAATCGTGTTATAGGTCGTTGGCACCAGCCCCGAAACGGTGATGCTCTGTCCCGGGGCAAATGAAACTTGACCTGAGTACGTGTACGTCGCAATGGCACCAGTTCCGATTGCTGATGTGATGGTTGCTCCAGATTGCTGACTAAAAGTAACCAGAGGGCGTACATTGATGAAGGTAGAATCACTTTGAGCCCAGGTGCTGCATTGTGTAAAGAGATTTCCTACTCCGCTAACTGCACCAGTTGAGGAGTTGAGTATGGTAAAGGTAGTTGGAGATGGAACGGATGTGATTGCCGCGTTCGAAACATTGTAACTACTTGGTGTTAGCCCTGATATTGATACGCTCTGCCCAACGTTAAGAGTATTAGCTCCGGAGTGTGTGTAAGTAGCTGTAACCCCATCGCCAGATGCACTTGTGATGGAACTTGCACCGCTGGAGGAGGGAACGATAAAGCCATTGGACTGTTCAACATCCTTGGTGAAGGTAGCGTCCAAAATGGAAACACCAGAACTGACAAGTGAGGTACTTTGACTGTGGCTAATAGATGCCACGCTGGCCTCAAAAGCCTTTGCAATTCCCAAACTCAATATCGCCGAGAGAAATACCGTCAAAATTACCTCAAGAAGGGTGATGCCTTCATCAGCAGTCTTCATTCAAATCACCGCCACAATAGTGCGCGACAATTGTTTGCCATGAACAGTTGTGCTTACCGTAATTTGCTGGACGTTAACACTTTTTGTGAGGCCAACTAATCCACCTGATACATAGGTTCCACCTGCTGTATTGGCAATAATAAATTGGGTACTAGTAGCGCTAGTTACTGTTGCAGATATGAGATTGAAAGCAACAGGGGTGATTCCAGAGATCGAGACATTATCCCCAACTACAAATGGGGTAGCAGAAACGTAGGTGTACGTGATGGCGGACCCGTTGGCTGAAACCCCAGTGATAGAAGCCTTAGGAACGCTCTGACAAGGCGCCCACGCAATTGCAGAATTATTGACTTGAACTAAAACCGTCACAATCGTAAGTGGGAGATCTTTAGAAATAGAGACCCCTTGACTTGCTACCGTAAATTTATAACTAGCCGAACTTTCTACTGCCGGCGTTCCAGAAATAATACCGTCCGCTGACAGAGAGAGACCGGATGGCAAACGAGGAGAAACGCTCCAGGTATAAGAAGAAAGCCCGTTAACGGCGATCAGAGTTGATGAATAAGGATGTGACACTCCTCCAGAAGGTGCTTGCGCTATTGGCAAAGCGGTCGTAGAAATGTTCAGGGCTCCTGACCCAATGTATGCCGGTGCAATCGCAGTCGCTGAGAGTTGATAAGGCTGAGGATTTGACGGTGAGCAAGGTTGGAAACTTTGAAGTTGGACCTGCTGGGAAGCCGAATTCAAATTAGCCATTGCCGTACCCGTGAGATTAACTCTGTCGGAGAGCGGTTGTGAGAGAGCAATGGCTCCCACAATAGTGAGACCGAGCAAACCCATGATTACCGCTGCAACAATTACCTCCACCAATGACTCGCCGCGATCGTCAAGAATCTTTTTATCGAAGTGCTTACCGAATCTTTCATTCAGGTTCATGCCTTCACCCCGTTATAAATTCCATACATAGCCGAAACAAGCGCAACGGCAACAAAACCAACTCCTCCACCGATCAAAAGCAGAGTGATTGGTTCCAAAAGAGCAGTAAAATTCTTCATGCGGTGATCAAGTTCATCAGAGTAAAAACTTGCTGCCTGTTGCAACTGTGATTGAAGTTGCCCAGACTCTTCCCCGATTCGAAGAATTTGAATAGCAGCGATGGGGAAGATTTTGTACTCAGAGAGAGGCTCTGCTAGTCCTTCACCATTTAAAACTCTCACCCGCGTGGCGTCAATCGCTTGCTGAAAGACCATATTTCCGGTTGCTTTACCCGATAGTTCCAGAGCGTCAGGTAGCGGTACTTTAGATTTTACGAGTGTGGCCAACACCCGACAGAAGCGCTCTAACGCTACCAATCGAGCTAAGCCACCAAATACTGGCACTGATAGAACTATCCGATCAAGTATCAATCGACTCTTGCGATTCCGAAGCGCAAATACAAAGATTATTATTGAGAGAATCGTAAACGAACCAATAGCCCACCACCACTTTGTAAATAAATGTGTGGCATTAAGGAGCAAACGGGTTGTAAGTGGTAGTCGAACATTAAGTGAGGCAAAGAAAACTTGGAATCGCGGCAATACCACCATAGACATCACAGTGATAGCGATAAGGGTGAGCGTTAAAAGTACAGCTGGATAAATCATCGCCGAACGAACCGCCCGCCGAGATCTTAGATCACGCTCTAAATAAATGTTGAGGGTTTGGAGAGCCTCCCCAAGATCACCACTGCGTTCAGCCGCACCCAAAATTGTGGCGTAGTAATTTGGAAATACATGTGGGTGCCTGGAGACAGACTCACTCAGAGTCGCCCCGCCTTCGATATCTTGCACTAACTCTTCCAAAATCAATTGCATCTTTTTGTGATCAGTTGTCTTGGCTAGAATGGCAAGAGCCCGAGCCGCTGAAATACCTGCTTGTGAAAATGAAGAAAGTTGCCGCGTAGTTTGTAATAGAACTTCAAGCGGAACAGATTTTCCAAACTCCATAGCAAGCAGGGATTTGTGGAGTTTGAGCTCGAGGTTCTGGATACCATCGCGTTGTAAACCGTATTGCGCCTCACCCCAGGTGGCCGCTTTGACCGTGCCGCTCTTCTTCTCCCCTGATTCTAAAAGACCGGAATACTTATAGGTATTAATAATCGTCTTCTGCTTTTTTTTCGAGCTCTGTTTACTCGCTTTTTTCGCCTT
>JAYVUF010000006.1:0-10742 GCA_043788135.1 Actinomycetes bacterium | reverse complement strand
ACTGAGTACTCACTCTCCTTTGACAATCTCTTCGTTCTGCTCTTGATCATGGCGCGTTTGAAAGTTGCTAAGGAACGTGAGGAGATGATCCTCTTCTGGGGAATACTTTCCTCTCTCTTCTTACGCGGAATTTTTATTGCAGGTGGTGCTGCCTTAGTAAATAGGTACGAATGGATTTTTTATATCTTCGGGGGCTTTCTCATTTACACGGCGTTACAACTTTTCCGTGAGAGTGAGAGCGAAGAGTGGAATGAAGGTCCAGCTATCCGCTTCCTGCGCAAGCGAGGTGCCCCCACCGCAGTAATAGCGATGTCAGCTATCGCGCTTACAAATCTACTTTTCGCTTTCGATTCAATTCCCGCAATTTTTGGGTTGACTCGCAATCCATTTGTAATTGTGACCGCCACGATCTTCGCCTCCATGGGTTTGCGTCAACTTTATTTCCTTATCGGAAACTTGATGGAGAAATTGGTCTATCTCAGCGAAGGACTCTCCGTCATTCTCGCCTTCATTGGATTGAAATTGGTCTTTGAGGCTGCTATCACACAAGGTCATACAAAAGTGATTGGAGTCCGAGTTCCACACATCTCGTTAACTATCTCATTGAGCTTTGTCATAGGCGTGCTTGCACTGACAGCCATTTTGAGCGGTTTTAAAGCTTATGGAAGCAAGAAATAATCCCCACAAATTACTCGCTACGTTAGGCTACTTCCATGTCTGAATCTCCACGCAGTGAACCTAACGAGATTGATCTGCAATCTCTGGCTTTGCAAACTCGCCTAGTAACAGCTGCCCGGCCTGCGCGGGGCACTGACGCTGGAGTCAATGTGCCCATTGAATTGAATTCCACCTTCATGGCACCTGGCGATACTGGCTATGGGCGCTTTGGCAATAAAACGTGGAGCGCGCTCGAAAGTGCTATTGAATCTCTGGAATGTGGCTCTACCTTAGTTTTCTCCTCTGGCATGGCTGCCATATCTTCGATCTTCTCTATCTTGCCACGGGGGGCAGTTGTCACGGCTTCGCGTAACGGCTACTCAGGAACGATGACTCTGCTTCGTCAGGCAGAGAGTTCCGGTGCCTTTGAGGTTCGCTACGTTGATGTTTCTAACACACCTCAAGTACTCGATGCACTGAAAGGTGCAACGCTTCTTTGGCTGGAATCTCCAACCAATCCGGCGCTTGAAGTGGCAGATATGCCAACCCTCATAGCGGCCGCAAAGTCGCTCAACGTGGGAGTCGCTGTTGATAACACCTTTGCAACGCCTCTCAATCAACAGCCACTCGAGATGGGTGCTGATGTAGTAATTCACTCTCTTAGCAAATATATCGCAGGCCATAGTGATGTGATCTTGGGTTCGATATCCACCAAGGATCAAGCACTCCTTGCTCGTTTGTTTGATGTTCGAAAAATTAGCGGAGCAATCCCGGGTCCCTTCGAGGTCTGGCTTGCTCTCCGTGGGATTCGAACACTCGGCGTGAGACTTGAGCGCTCGCAGAAGAACGCGCTGGAAATTGCCCAACGCCTCTCCCTGCATCCTGCGGTTGATCGCGTTCGCTACCCAGGCTTGCCAACTGATCCTCACCATGAAATAGCACAGAGTTTTATGAAAGGTTATGGGGCTGTTCTCGCTTTTGATCACAAAGGAGGAGCCGAGGCAGCGGACCTGGCATGTTCACTCTCTGCGTTGGTTGTTCACGCCACATCGCTGGGAGGGGTTGAATCACTCTGGGAGAGACGTCACCGCTGGAGCTCGGAGAGCCCATCGATTCCGACAAACCTGATCCGTTTATCGGTTGGCATAGAGGATGTTGAGGATCTGTGGAGGGATATTGACTCTGCCCTGACAAAATCGTTCAAGATTTAACCTGCTGTTCATATTTCATTCGGCAGGCTCTCAGGGTTCATCCAGCGAGTAATAGGTTGGAGAGAGTAGATTTAGTCCATGATCAAAACGATCCGACGCCTCGTCTCCGTATTTACAGCTTTCGTTGTCATCCTAGGTGCCCTGAAATCGGTCTTCGCGTGGCTCGCCAATAGTGAACATGGTACCCATGAAGTCTTTGTAGATGAGGAAGAGTCGGAACGTCAGTTTTAGGAAAATAAATTAATTATGACGGATGACTCTTTGAACGATACAACCCCACCTGAAAACAATTTTGAATATATTGCGGGAAGTTGCAATATAGGAATTCGTGAAATTCGTCGCCGGCAATTGGTCGGTGGGATCGGTTTGTTTCTTACCATTTCGACTGTTCTTGGTTTTTATCATCAACATGCATCACGAATGGCACGCTTTGGGGCATTTTTACCGGCTCTTGTGATGAGTATTGGTTACTTGCAAGCTCGAAAAAAGTTTTGTCTTTCATTTGGTTTTTCAGGTCTATTTAATTTTGGAACTCTCGGGAACGCGAAGCGAGTAATTTCGGAAATTGATCGGAAAATTGATCGTGATGCTGCTATTCGATTATTTTTACAAGCAGTGGTTCTTGCGGCGACAGTTACAGCCCTGGTTTTTCTACTGCCGATCCCCAATAAATGAGTTCTGCGTTCTCCGTTAAGTAAGATAGCGATATGAGTCCTGCTCCTAAAACCTTGCATATTGTCTTAAATGGAGTAAGTGAAGATTCACGAGTACTAAAATGTGCTTGGTCACTTGGGAATGCGGGTTGGGATGTCCTAGTAGTTGGGGCCAGTGCTTCTGGGGAGCCAGATGAAATGTCCATTGGGTATGCGCGGATAATTCGCCTCCCATTGAAGATCGTCATTACCAAAAGTCAAGTACCCTCGATATTTCGAATTTTTATCAGGAGTGAGTTATCGCTGCGGATAGTGATGGGAATACTTCGTAGGTTGCGCTACTACCGCCGCAAAGCTTTTGAAAAATTCAAAGTGAAAAGAGAAGTTGTTGTTCCCAATCTCAGCCGAGCGGTAAAAATTATCACTCCCATCGCTCTGGATTTCGCCCCCGATGTGATTCACGCCCATGATTACACAGCTTTACCTATAGCTGGGGCAATAGTTGATTCGTTGCGAGCGGCTGGTAAGCCCGTCGTATTGGTATATGACGCACACGAGTACGTGCCAGGTGTCGCGCACCTCACCAAGCCCATGGCGGCTTTATATACGAAAATTGAACGCAGATATTCCAAGGGATCTGCCGCCGTACTCTCTGTAAGTGAACCTATGAACGAACTCTTAATGGAGCAGTTGCAGATTTTGAAAACGCCAACGATTGTGGCCAACGATCCCCTGGTCGAGGGTCAGCAACCATCAGTGCGAGATTTGCGCACCGATGTAGGAGTAGGTAGCGAGGTACCACTTATGGTTTATTCCGGCGCCGTTGCGCCGCAGCGAGGAGTACAGACAGTGCTGTCGGCACTGCGAGATCTCAATGGCGTTCATCTAGTTTTAATTGCGAATCCTAAAAACAAGTCTGTTATTGATCTAGTGGAGAGCGCCGTTGACTTGAACTCCCGTTTTCACGTAGTTCCATATGTACCTAATTCTGAGTTAGTTTCTTATCTCTCAACTGCGGATATTGGATTGATACCAATCTGGCATCGACTCAATCATGAAATTTCACTCATAACAAAATTTGGTGAATATATGCAGGCGCATCTTCCGATCATTGTCAGTGATGTCAAGACAATGTCAGCTGAGGTAAAACGACTTGGCAATGGAGAGGTTTTTATCGCCGAAGATGTTGAGGATTTTGTGCGAGCCGCGCGCTGCGTATTCGCCGATCCTGCTAAATACCGTGCGGCCTACACAGATCAAGTGCTTTCTGAGCGATCATGGGAGCGGCAGGCAGAGATTTTGCTCATTAAATACAATGAAATAGCAAAAGCTAACCCGCAACCCCGCCCGCATCGCCCATTTCTCTTATCTAAACCGATCCCACTCGCCCGGTTGTATTAAGTTCCGGAGCCAATCACCCGAAAGAGAACACCCTCAAAGTTTTTGGGGTCCATGGTTCTGCGACCATCAACGACTGTTTTCACACCAGGGAAATCGCCCTTCTCTAGGGTTTTGTACTCCTTGTGATCGGCTTGCAAAATCAGGGCATCTGTTGGCTGACCTAAAGTAAAAGGTTCAAACCCCAAGCTGATTATCTCCTCATCGCTGTACATGGGGTCGTGCACTTTGACGTTCGCTCCCCGTGATTTAAGCGCGGTAACAACTCCAAAGACTCCAGAGAAGGCAGACTCTTTTACGCCTCCTCGATATGAAATTCCTAAGACGGTCACCGTCTTTCCAGTGAGATCACCAAAATTATCAGCCAATAATTTAACGGCGTGAGCTGGCATTGCGGCATTAGCTGCGCGTGCCGATTTCACTACAGTAGCTAAGGGATCGTTCCACAGATAAAAACGCGGATAGATCGGAATACAGTGTCCACCAACTGCTATTCCGGGTTGATGTATGTGGCTATAAGGCTGAGAATTGGAAGCAGCAATCACCTTTGCGATATCAATATTCGCGCCTTCTGCAAAGATTGCGAATTGATTGGCGAGAGCAATGTTCACATCTCTGTAGGTGGTCTCTGCAAGTTTTGCCATCTCACTTGCTTCAGCAGTTCCTAGATTCCAAACGCCGTTTTTCTCTTGTAAGTCAGGGCGATCATCAAAATCGAGAACCGCTTCATAGAAAGCGATTCCGGCGGCGGTGCTAGTTTCATTTATACCACCAACCAATTTTGGATACTTGCGAAGATCGGCAAAAACCCTGCCAGTAAGGACGCGCTCTGGTGAGAAAACGAGGTGGAAATCTATGCCCGCTTTCAGTCCAGATCCCTTTTCTAAGGCTGGAGCAAAACGAGTTCGTGTGGTGCCAACTGGCAAAGTAGTTTCATAGGAGATGAGAGTGCCGGGTTTGAGTCCCGCTGCAATCTTTTCGGTCGCAGCATCCATCCAGCCAAAATCAGGAATTCCTTCCTCATCCACAAAGAGCGGAACAACGATTACAACCGCGTCCGACTCGCGAACGGCATGAGTCGTATCTGTTGTGGCTAGGAGATGCCCAGAGCCAATTGCTTCAGATAAATATTCAGATAAGAAATTTTCACCTGGAAAAGGTTCGATTCCGGCGTTAATGAGATCAACGGTTTTCTGGTTTACGTCACACCCAATAACGTGATGTCCTTTTTTAGCAAAAGCTACAGCGAGCGGAAGGCCAATCTTTCCGAGCGCAACGACTGCGATCTTCATGGCTTTAGCGTCCTTTCGCAATTGTTACTACTGATCGACTATCAGCGCTTTCTATCATTGCGCTGGCAACACGAACCGTCGCAAGACCTTGTTCCATGGTAACAATTCTCTCTGTAGCACCTGGGATACCTAGCACCGCATCGCGAAAAGCTTCATGTTCAGTACGAAGAGGTTCTGGCTTGGCAAAGGCATAGCGAATGACGTCGCCCTCACTTACTCCACGAAAGGAGGCGACTGCATCCCACTCTGTATCAACTGATGCATTGGCATAGAAAGTGAGATCGGCGGTCAGAGTATCGGCAAGGAAAGATCCCCGTTCACCGGTAACAATTGTGAGACGCTCTTTGAACGGAGTTAGCCAATTAACTAAATGGTTGGTAATAATTCCATTTTCTAGCTCTCCTACAACGGCAACCATATCTTCGTGAGGTCGACCAGATTTCAAGGCAGTTTTCGCCGAAACATTTACATATGCAGAACGGGCAACCCAAGCGGTCAGGTCAATGTCATGCGTTGCGAGATCTTTAATTACTCCAACATCTGCAACACGCGCTGGGAAAGGCCCTTGTCTCCTGGTGGCGATTTGATAGACATTTCCTAGTTCTCCAGCATCGAGTTTTGATCGGAGTTGTTGTAGAGCCGGGTTGTAGCGCTCGATATGTCCAACCGCACCTACTAGCCCCTGCGCCGCGAAGGCGTTTGTGATGCGTTCGGCGGAGCCATTATCTACCGCTAGAGGTTTTTCAATGAGCGCATGTACGCCTGCCGCCGCTAAGGCCAAAGCCAGGTCCTCGTGGAAAGCAGTTGGAGCCGCAACCATTGCGTAATCGATCCCGAGTTTGATCAGCTCCTCGACTGTAGCGACCAGAGGACTACTCCCAGCGACACCGTGTGGATCACCCATGGGATCGCAGACTCCTACTAGTTCAACTCCTTCAAGTGAGCTCAGCACTCTAGCGTGATGTCGACCCATCATTCCGAGGCCAACTAAACCGGCACGTAATTTTTTAGGGGAGTTAGCAGCCTTTGAAGAATCTGACATGGTGTTCTACTCGCTTAGATTCGGGTAACAGCGTCATTGACAACGCTGACAATTTGTTCCAACTCGTCCTGAGTCAGGGATGGATGCACGGGGATGGAGATAACTTCCTTCACCGTCGCTTCGGTGACCGGGAGATCGTGTACTGAATCAAAAGAGGGGAGGCGATGGATAGGCGTTGGATAATAAACATCGCAACCCACGCCACCTGCTTTGATGAGCTCAATCGCTTTATCTCGAGCTTCGCTAGTGGCGCCATCAATTCGAATTGTGTACTGGTGATACGAATGCTCTGATCCGGGGCGCACGTACGGAGTGATAACGCCTTTGAGATGTTCGTTTAGATAAGCAGCATTTTTGCGACGTTGTTCGGTCCAAACTTCTACTTTTGTGATTTGTACTCGACCAATAGCGGCGTGAATATCTGTCATGCGGTTATTAAATCCAACGATCTCATTTTGGTAGCGAACTACCCCACCTTGATTGCGCAGCATTCGACTTTGATGTTCGATCTCTAGATCGTTTGTAACGATCATTCCGCCTTCGCCAGAGGTCATGTTTTTTGTTGGGTAGAAAGAGAATGAAGCGACAGATCCCCATTCACCCGCCATACGACCATTGAGTGAGGCTAGGTGTGCTTGAGCAGCATCTTCGATGAGAGTGATGTTGTGTTTTGCTGCGATCTCTTCAAAACGATCCATATCAGCGATATGTCCATAGAGGTGAACTGGCATGATCGCTTTGGTGCGCGAAGTTATGAGTGACTCCACATGATCTGGATCCAAATTAAAAGTCCGTGGGTCAATATCCCCGAAAATTGGTACTCCTCCAGCGAGTGCCACTGAGTTAGCGGTAGCTGCGAAAGAGAAAGAGGGAACAATTACTTCATCCCCGGCCTTGATACCTGCGGCCAGAAATCCAAGGTGCAGCGCTGATGTCCCCGAGTTAACGGCGATGCAATGACGCCCTCCAACAAATCGAGAGAACTCTTCTTCGAAAGCCTTTACTTCGGGACCTTGCGCCATCATTCCGCTGCGAAGTACGCGGTCTACCGCTTCGCGCTCTTCATCTCCGATGATAGGACGGGCTGCTGGGATCAATTGGTTCTCTTCTCCGCTAGTTCTTCGCTTGTCATTTTTTGAATATTATTCCAAGACCAATTCGTCCTCAGAGACCTGGCGATATGTGCTTTTATCCTGCGGGCACCGAAATCTACTATCGCCAATATCCTCAAGGGGCGCCCCAGCTCGGCCCACCCAGCGAATTCGCCGGGCAGGAACGCCAGCAACCAAGGCAAAATTTGGCACGTCCTTTACGACGACTGCACCTGCGGCAACGAGAGCCCATTTTCCGATGGTTACAGGTGCCACACAGACTGCCCGAGCCCCAATGCTTGCTCCATCATGAATGGTTACGCCGACCGCTTCCCAATCGCTCCCACTTTTAAGTGACAAGTCCGAATTAACAGCTCTCGGGTATTGATCGTTTGTCAGAACCGCAGCTGGTCCAATAAAGACCCCTTTGCCCAGCGTCGCTGGCTCATAGACCAGCGCATAATTTTGAACTTTGCAGTTATCGCCAAGAACCACACCGCTACCAATGTATGCACCGCGACCGATTATGCAATTTTTACCAAGGACTGCTCCATCACGAATTTGAGCCAGGTGCCAGATCGAACTTCCATCTCCGAGTACCGCCGAGCTATCAACATCGGCGCTAGGAAGGATTTTTACTGCCATAACCGCAAGTCTAGCGTGTCAATTTCACCATCTCGGCGGCGAAATTGGAGTATTCCCTCGCACTATCAAGGTTATTCGCTGCCCAGCCTTCCACCTGACCACGAATTTGATCTAGCTCAACTGGGTTCTGTTTCCAGTTTTCCAATCGCGCGGCGACCTGCTCCGGAGTTGCTTCAATTGCTCCAAAGTTACTCAACTCATGCAGTTCAACGCAGCGAGGAAGTGGAGTCGAAATTGAGGCGAGACCCACACTCATATATTCATAGAGTTTTGAAGGGATGGCTTCCATAAATGCTGGCGTGGATTCCAATAAGGAGAGGCCCACCCAAGCACCAATCGCATATTTCCAAGAATCAAGAAGGGGAAGCTTGCCATGAAAACGAACTCGAGAATTTTCTAAACCATTATTGCGCAACCATTCATCAACAAAGTTCTGGTCAGATTGCGAAATTCCACCAACAAAATCAAACTCCCAATCTGGAGATAATTCCGCTACGCGCAACATCGCTTTTAATCCGCGACTTTCACGTAAGTCACCAATATAAATTGCTCTTGGATTGGCTTGCCGTTGACCGCTCCTGGTAAGTAATGAGATATCTGGAAGATTGCGGACTACCAGACGATTGCGCGCTTCAAATGGTGGAACTTGTATATCGGCAACTGTGGTGAGATCCGCACGCTTGGCAAACCAAAGCGCCGAGCGGGTATCGCTCTTGGCAATCCAACCCACTATTCCAAAAAACTTTCTGGTCCAGGTGCGATCTTGAAGTAATCGTAGATAATCCTCAAAGAGATCGACTGCGAAATTGCGATTGAGCAATTTTGCAACGCCATATGATGGAGCAATCGCCTCAGGTGAGATCGCATATAGAACGCGCCCTTGCGACCGTAAGGCGAAGAGTCGCGAGCGGTAATAGCGTGGGATTAGCCCCGTACTGCTCCACTTCTCCGAGAACCAGGGTTTGCGGATTGCTAAGGTTTGCGCAGGGGACTCGGTCTGGGGTGCATTTTTTAAGAAACCTGGCGCGAAGATCTCAACTTTCAGCCCCGCTCGGAGCAAGGCCCTAGTGAGTCGATGAAGTCTGGCATCTGCCAAATTGGCACCCGATGAAATAATCGAGATATCGATCTGTTTCGACATCTGAGAGAGATCTCTACATATCTTCGTAGCTTGAGGGCAAGGAACCAACGTTGAGAAATTTGAGGTAGTCATCGACTATTTTCTCCGGCTTGCCACTCGCCAGCATCTGCCCTTTATGCATCCAAATAGCTTGATCGCAAAGATCAGTGACGGTAGCTAGGGCATGTGAAACGATCAGAATGGTGCGTGCTTCAGCGCATAATTGGCGCATTCGCTCAAATGATTTTTCTTTAAAAGCAGCGTCACCTGCAGATAGAGCTTCATCGAGAAGAAGAATGTCGGGAGTCATACTTACTGCGACTGCGAAGGAAAGGCGCCCGTACATTCCACTGGAATAGGTACGAACTGGAAGATCAATGAAGCCATCGGGGAGCGCAGCAAACTCTGCTATTTCGTCGGTTTTATTACTGATCTCATCCATATTTAAACCCGATGCGAGCCCACCTAAAATAATGTTATCTCGACCCGATAGTGCAGGATTGAAACCAACTCCAAGCGCTAGTAGCGTTGAGATTTTTCCATTTACAATTATTCGACCCTCAGTGGGAGAGAGAATCCCGGCAATGCAACGCATAAGAGTGGATTTACCCGCTCCATTGGAGCCAACAATTCCTAATACCGATCCATGGGGTATATCTAAAGTTAGATTTTTAACTGCTTCAATGGTTCGAGTTCGCTCTTTTTGTTTCAAACTTGCGCGCATAACGGCATTCTTGAGGGTGCGCTTAGCTTCTAGACTTACCTTGTATTTGATTGAGAGATTCTCAATGCGAATTGCCAAACCCTCAGGCATGACGAGGGGAGAGTTAGATTCGGATAGCAAAATCGCGCTCCCTAGATATGAAAAAGTATCCGCCGATCATGATGGAGGCAAAGGCCCAAAAGAGGCACCAGAAAACGATTGAGGCGGTAAGAGTTTGACCACTTACCCAGACTCGTGAGGTTGCATTCAAGACGGGGCCGAGTGGATTTATATAAAGCAACACTTTCATGTTTCCACGCAAACTATTTGGCAACCAGAGAACGGGTGAGAGATACATCCAAATTCTTGTGATGTAAGTAAGAAGCTTGTTCGTATCGCGGAAGTAAACATTGAGAGTAGCGAAAACCAATGCCAGGCCAAAACCGGTCAGGCCAGTACAAATTAAAATAAATGGAATCCATAAGAAATGCCAAGTCCATCCTGGTAACTGGGTTGTTGGATAGGCCCACTTTCCCACGAGCAAGACGAAGATATAGACCGGAATTGTTGGTAGAAATTGTTGGAAAGATTGAATGGCACACGAAAAAGGAAGTAGTGCGCGGGGGAAGGCTTGATTCAAAATGAGTCGACCACCCGCAGTTATAGAGAGTGCTCCGGCTGTCACGCAATTTTGAGCGAAGTAAAAAGTGAAGAGCCCGATCAATAGATGATCGAGGCGGGTGAGGCCAGGGAGAGATCCGCCAGGCCGAATTATTGTGACAACCAGGTAATAGACGAATCCAAGCAAGAGGGGATTGAGGACCAGCCAGACCTTACCCAAGCGCGAATCCAAATACTCCGCCTTGTCGCTAAACCGGGCTAGCTCGGTAGCAAAGCTCCGACGGGACCAAAATTCCTTGATATAGGGGA
>JAYVUF010000005.1:0-18480 GCA_043788135.1 Actinomycetes bacterium | reverse complement strand
TTCGATTAAAAGAGGTCATGAATCGTCTGCGCTCTCCCGGTGGATGCCCTTGGGATGCTGAGCAGACTCACGAATCTCTCCTAAAATATTTACTGGAAGAATCGTATGAATTCTCGGAAGCGGTAGATGAAAAAGATCGCGCTTCAATGCGTGAAGAGTTGGGTGATGTCTTATTACAAGTTTATTTTCACTCGGCCATCGCAGAGGAACACTCAGCAGATCCGTTCTCTATCGAAGAGGTCGCCGGTGGTATTGCAGATAAATTGGTAAGACGCCACCCCCATGTTTTTACCGATTCGGATGTTACTTTTGATGATGTTTTAGAAAATTGGGAGAAGCAGAAGCGCGAAGAGAAAGGACGTAACTCGGCGACCGATGGAGTCCCCACTGCCCAACCCGCCATGGCGCTCGCGGCGAAGGTCATTTATCGCGCAGATAAATATGGATATTTTCTTCCCGTTTCACATCCAGTAACTATCGCAGCGGACACTGATGAAGCTTTGCTTGGGGAGATTCTTCTAGGAATCCTAGATCAGGCCCAGGAAATGGGACTGGATGCTGAAATTGCCTTACGCCAAGCGACTAAAACTTATATTGCTCAGATTCATAAATATGAAGCCGAATGCAAGCCATGAAGCTCAAGTCGCTAGAATTACCCCGCAACAACTAAAAGGAGATACCTGTGCCACTCATTGATGATGTTCATGCTCGTGAGATTCTAGACTCACGTGGAAATCCAACTGTTGAAGTAGAAGTACTACTGGAAGACGGGACTACCGCGCGCGCTGCCGTTCCAAGTGGAGCATCCACAGGTGCATTCGAGGCTGCTGAACTTCGCGATGGTGGCAAGCGCTATGGTGGAAAAGGAGTAGAGAAGGCGGTTAATTTCGTCAATGATGAAATCGCTCCCGCAGTGACTGGGTATGACGCGCAAGATCAACGTTTGATAGATGCAGAGATGTTGGCCCTTGATGGCACAAAAAATAAGTCCCGTATGGGCGCTAACGCCATACTTGGGGTTTCACTTGCGGTTGCCCGTGCGGCCGCCGAGAGTGCAGATCTCTCCTTCTTCCGCTATATCGGAGGCCCAACTGCGCACACTCTTCCGGTTCCTATGATGAATATTCTCAATGGTGGAGCACATGCCGATACCAACGTTGATGTACAAGAGTTTATGGTTGCCCCCATTGGTGCAGAATCTTTTAAAGAATCACTTCGATGGGGAGCAGAGATTTATCATGCCCTCAAGGCAGTTCTGAAGCAGCGTGGCCTTGTAACTAGCGTGGGCGATGAAGGTGGATTCGCACCAAATCTAGATAGCAATCGCGCTGCACTTGATTTGATTTTGGAGGCGATTGAGGCGGCCGGATTTAAGCCTGGCATAGATATTGCGCTGGCGATGGATGTGGCAGCGACTGAGTTCTATAACGATGGAAGTTACGCATTCGAAGGGAAGAAGAAAAGTAGCGCTGAGATGATTTCCTACTACACGGATCTCGTTAACTCCTACCCGATTGTCTCAATTGAAGATCCATTAGATGAGGACGATTGGGCGGGTTGGTCCCAGATGACTTCTGAATTAGGATCCAAAATTCAGATTGTTGGAGATGATCTCTTTGTGACCAATCCAGAGCGATTGGCTCGTGGAATCAAAGAGCACGCAGCCAATGCTCTACTCGTTAAGGTAAATCAAATTGGAACTCTTACCGAGACTTTAGATGCAGTCGCGCTTGCACACCGTAACTCATATCGAACGATGATGTCTCATCGTTCTGGTGAAACCGAAGACACGACGATCGCCGATTTGGCGGTTGCACTTGAGTGTGGGCAGATTAAAACTGGTGCACCTGCTCGTACTGAACGCGTAGCTAAGTACAATCAATTGCTCCGCATCGAAGAAGAACTCGCAGAGTCAGCGTTTTATGCAGGACGCGGGGCATTCCCGCGTTTTAATGGTTAATACCTAACCTAAGATCCGTTTATGATCAAGAGCATTTCTGGGCGAAGTTTAGCCTTTGCTACAGTGCTGTTGATATTAGCTATTACTTTGGCACCTCCACTCCATAGTTACTTCTCGCAAAGAGCTCAGATCAATGCGTATAGCGCTCAACTTGCTGCCTCCCAAGCAACACTGCAAGAAGCGGAGAAGGAATTAACGCAATGGGCTGACCCCACATACCTTGCATCTCAGGCCAGGATTCGTTTGCATTATGTCTTTCCGGGAGAACGCGAGTATGTAGTTTTATCTAACCAGACCCCTACCACTTTTCAAAGTGTGCCGGTTGCCCCGATCGAAGGAGTCGTTCCTGGTGGAATTCCTTGGTACTCCCGATTGATTTCAACCATCAGAAGTACGAGTTGACGAAGATGAAAGCGAAACCAACTCAAGCCGATTTGGATGCAATTGCAAATCAGTTAGGTAGGACTCCGCGCGATGTATATGCGATTGCGCATCGGTGCTCATGCGGGAAACCAGATGTCGTTGAAACCCCACCACGCTTATCCGATGGAACTCCATTTCCAACTTTCTACTATGCCACCTGCCCAAGACTTACTGGCGCAATTTCGACCCTTGAAAGTTCTGGAATGATGGCAGATATGCAAAGCCGCCTGGAAATTGATTTAGTTTTAGTCGGTGAATATCACGCGGCACATGAAGATTACTTGGCCGCGCGCGCAGCTCTTGGAATGAAAGTCAATGAAGTTGAGGGGATCTCCGCCGGAGGAATGCCCCATCGTGTGAAATGTCTGCATTCTCTAGTTGCACATTCTTTAGGAGCGGGCCCTGGTGTGAATCCTTTGGGTGATGAAGCATTAGCTGCTCTTCCAGACTGGTGGGAAGAAAATCCATGCGAGTAGCGGCGATTGATTGTGGTACAAATTCTCTGCGTTTGCTCATTGCAGATATTGATGGAGCCAATTTTCGGGAAGTCCATCGTGATATGCAGGTGGTTCGTTTAGGACAAGGCGTTGATAAGAATCGTGCCTTTGCACCTGAAGCGATTGATCGCGCACTCACTGTAACCGCACGCTATGCCGATATGGCCCGATCCAAAGGTGTAGAGCGGATCCGTTTTGTCGCTACCAGCGCAACCCGCGATGCATCAAATCGCAATCTCTTTATCGACGGTGTAACCAATATTTTAGGTGCTGCTCCTGATGTAATTTCTGGCCACGAAGAAGCGTCTCTCTCATTTCTCGGTGCCACCAAGGAGTTAGGACAGGAGTTGTCACCCTTTCTTGTAGTTGATATAGGTGGGGGTTCTACAGAATTTGTTTTGGGAGCGGGGGGTGTCATCTCCGCGCATTCTGTAAATATTGGTTGTGTTCGTATGTCAGAACGCCACCTCATCACTCAACCTCCCACGAGAGAACAGTATGAGGGTGCAATAGTTGATATCGACTCTGCTATCGCAGAAGCAGCACTAACAGTTGATTTTTCTCGTGCCCAAACTCTCATAGCGGTAGCCGGCACTGCCACAACCGTTGCTGCCGCGGCCCTTGAACTCTGCGAATATGACCGCTACTCAATTCACCTTTCAAGAATTTCTGCCCCAAAGGTGCATGAAGTTGCGGCTAATTTTGCATCCATGAGCCGCGAAGAGATCGCCTCTCTAGGTTTTATGCATCCGGGTCGGGTGGATGTGATAACTGCTGGCGCTTTAGTTCTTTCGCGAGTGATGGCGCTTACGGGTGCTGCTGAATTTGTTGCATCCGAATCAGACATACTTGACGGAATTGCGTGGAGCCTTGCAAAAATATAAAACCATGGCGGCGCTAGATCGAGCCATAACTGCTTGTACGCTCTGTCCGAGACTTGTTGAATGGCGCGAGGAGGTTGCGCTCATCAAACGCAAGTCATACGCCAACGATGATTATTGGGGGAAACCGGTAACCGGTTTTGGGGACACAAAGGCCGAGATCGTGATTGTTGGACTTGCCCCTGGTGCACATGGAGCTAACAGAACGGGGCGGATATTTACTGGCGATAGTTCGGGAGATTTTCTATTCGCATCTCTTCATAGATCAGGATTAGCAAAATTGCCTATAAGTGACTCTCGTGAGGATGGGCAAGAACTTTATAAAACTCGCATTCTTTGCGCAGTGCGTTGTGCCCCACCTGAAAACAAGCCCAGCCCGGAAGAGAAAGCAACCTGTGCTCCATTTATGACCAATGAAATTGAACTGCTACTGCCAACCGTAAAAGTATTTGTGGCTCTTGGTAACTTCGCGTGGACAGGTTTAATCGCGCAATTACTCACGATGAGATTTGTTGTTCCAACTCCAAGACCTAAGTTTGGTCATGGTGCAACATTCACGGTGAGGTCAGCAGAAGGTAAGAAGTTAGAGATTATAGGAAGCTATCATCCGAGCCAGCAGAACACATTTACCAAAAAATTAACTCCGCCGATGTTGGATGGCATTTTCAAGATGGCGAACAATTCCGAGCCAGATAGCAACCGAATTTCCTATAAAGAGCGCGAAGCAGAGAGTTCCAATTCCAACTCTGCCACCAATTGACCAGCCGATGGTTAATACGATGATTTCAAGTGCTAGACGAACCCGACCTACCCGTACGCCAGTTTTTTTATGAATTCCCGTCATGAGTCCATCGCGTGGTCCCGTTCCTAGCCCGCAAGTGATATAAAAAGCTGAACCGCAACCGATGAGAGCGATTCCGCCAAATACATATGCAAATCGAATCCACAGGTTATGGTGCACGATCGGGAAGATATCGGTCCCGATTTGTAGCGCAAACGAGATGAGAACAATATTTGCTAGCGTCCCAAATCCGGGGCGTTGTCTTAAGGGAATCCAACCCAGCAAAATTACGACGCCTATAAAGAATGTAGACCACCCTAAAGAGAAGGGTGTGTGCTTGCTGAGCCCTTGGGAGAGTACCGCCCAAGGAGAATTACCAAGAGTTGATTGGATGAGCAGAGCTTCCCCAAAACCAAAAATTGTGAGACCAAACGCCAAAATTAATAAACCCTGTGGATTTACAGACCACTGTGAAGAGGCAGTCCATGAGGTGCGCGGAATGGTGCGATGAGGCTTGAGTAAAGTCCTTACATTCATTAAATACTCACCAATAGTGCGCACATCTCTCTAAATGCCCGGGTGTGAGATTCAATATCGTCTTGGGTAGTGTCAGGTGAGATCAGTGCCATGTTGTGAAAAGGAGTAATAAGAAATCCTTCGTTGAGCAAGCGCAGGTGAACATATTGTTCTAGCTCAAAGTCTCCGGCCTCTGCCGCTTCGCGTCCGGTCCTGGGAGCGCTTGATTGAAATAAATATTCACCCCGAGCACCTAACCGCGAGCAATGCCAAGGTAGACCAAACTCCTCTATAGCCGCCTCCACACCATCACACCAGAGGCCACCCAGAGCAATCATGCGCGCAAAGGATTCCTCGGTAAGTACCTCAGTCAAGGTGGCTCGCATCGCCGCCAAACTCAAGGCATTACCCGCAAGGGTGCTCCCAATCCCACCCGTGTCGATCAGTTCGCGTTCGACCTTAGCCTTGATCCGTGCGGCAATTTCTGAACGCATACCGAATGTTCCAGTTGGAATTCCGCCCGCTATGGCCTTCCCTATTGTCAAGAAGTCCGGTTCCAGTCCAAGTTGTGCGCTCATTCCGCCAGGGCCGACAGAAATCGTGTGCGTCTCATCGATGATCCACACCGTTCCATATTTTTTAGCGAGTACACCAACTGCCTGCAAGTAACCTTCAACAGGTAGCACGATTCCAATATTGGTCATTGCGGGTTCCATCAGAATAGCCGCCACATCACCATGTGCTAAGGCCGCTTCCATAGCTTTCAGATTGTTGAACTCAACAACGCGAGTTGTCTGCGCCAAATCAACGGGAGCCCCCAAATTACCAGGACGTTTGATGGTATTACCTTTGTCATCCAAAGTGGCAAACGTTTCATCCACCGATCCGTGATAACACTTATCAATCACAATCACTTTGGTTCTCTCGGTAATCAACCTGGAATATCGAATCACGTGACGGTTTGCATCTGTTGCAGTTACGGTGAATTGCCACAGAGGTAGACCAAAGCGACGTCCAAGTTCGGCAGCCACGATTACCGCATCTTGGGTAGGCAACATAGTTGTGATTCCACGTGAGAGTTGAGAGTTGATTGCCCGAACCGTAGCGGCTGGTGAGTGCCCAGTCATGGAACCGGTATCTCCCAGGCACAGGTCAATATATTTATTTCCATCTACATCAATGAAGTGAGCACCTTGCGCTGAATCAACGAAGATTGGATACGCCCCTGGCCATTTCGCCATCCAGGACATCGGAACACCGCCAGGCATCACCTGTTTCGCTTCTTCAAAGAGCGCTCCACTTTTTGGGTGGAGCTTCAAGAATCTCACTTCTTCTAGAGATATCAGTTTACTCAGATGCTCTCTATTGATCGTATTCACAGGGGGGATTCTATTAGCCTTGTGACATGAGCATTCAACTCTTGAGCGCACTTGTCGTTGCGGGGCTGGCAGGACCAATCCTTCGCATACCTAAAACGTGGGGCGTCCCTGTTGCTGTCGGTGAACTCTTAATCGGAACCCTCTTCGGAGTGAGTGGATTTCATAAGATTCCGTTTCAAGACCCCACTCTAAAATTGCTGGCAACGGTCGGTTTTGCCCTCCTCATGTTTACCGCAGGAAGTCATATCGATTACAGAACTCTTACTAAAAAATCCTTTGAAAAAGCGGGTTGGATACTTGTCCTCAATTTTATATTATCCTCACTTATTGGATTAATAATTGATCACCTTACTTATTTCTCTAATTGGAAATTACTCGCCGTGATCTCTTTTTCAAGTTCTGCCGCGCTTGTGATTCCATTTGTCGAGAACATTTCACCCTCTCAATCAAAGAGTATTTTAATCACTCAAGTAACACTTGCCGATGCCCTAGCTTTTGTCGCACTCCCTTTCGTTACCCAGAAAAGTGGTCAAATGCGGGCCTTGGAAGGCGCCATATTGGTTCTCATTGCCGCAGTCATTATATTTTTTGCTCTCATATTCGCTAAGTCCCGCGGATGGCTTGCCAGTACTCACCAAATATCGAAGCAAGATCACCTCGGATTAGAACTCCGGATTAGTTTGGCTTTACTGTTGTTGGTGGCAGCACTGGCTCTTCATTTTCATGCTTCTGTGATGATCGCTGGGTTCACCCTTGGGGTCGTATTGGCAAGTGTCGGAGTCCCGCATCGACTCGCTCGCCAACTATTTGGCGTTAGTGAGGGGTTCTTTGCTCCCCTTTATTTTGTTTGGCTCGGTGCCACTATCAACATTAGACTGACATTTCATTCATCTCACACCATCATGCTTGCGCTACTTCTAAGTTTTGGTGCTCTGATCGCTCACATTCCTTCAATATTATTCGGGCAACCCAGAAGCAACGTGCTGCTCTCAACTGCCCAATTAGGAATACCCGCGGCTGCTGTAACTTTGGGAGCTGCAAATGGTGTTCTAAGCCCCGCGGAAGCGGGGGCGATCATGATGAGTGCTTTGATTACAATTTTATTCACCGTGAGGGTTCGAACTAACTAATGATGTAAATCTCGTTGTTGACCTGGGCTACCTGGAACGTTTGTAACGGAACATGAGCTGGACCGATTATTACTGCTCCAGATTCACCGTTGTAGAGGGAGCCATGACAGGGACAGGCAAGATTCTTTCCAGATTCAGCGACTATGCATCCCAGGTGGGTACAGACCACCGAGTGAGCTGTAATAACTCCTCCCGATAAAAATAGTGCAATACCGGTAGTTGCTCCTTGTAGATTCTTTGCCATTACTATCTTTACTTGGCCATCTACCAAGCTAGAGAGATTAGTGACGAAAAACCCAGATGGTTTAGTCACTGGGCTGGCGGAAGTCGCTGGGGTGCTTGCAGTTGAAGGATGAACATTGATTGCAGGTTTTAGTGGAGTTAGCGCCTGCCAACTGAGCTTCCCCTTCACTTTTTTGCAGACATAATTTTTCCCTTTGAAAATAATTTTTTGACCTATGTGGGAGCAAATGGCGGTAGGTCCCGTTAAAGCAAAGGCAGACAATGGAAAGCGTGCCAGAAAGACTGAAGACGCTGCGCCGATAAGTAGAGTCCGTCGTAACGGATTGAAATCATTCATGGTTGGAATTTATCGCCAAATGCAGATCCCCGCATCAATTAGGTGAACGGGGCTAGTTAGTACCTTCCGATTTAAGTAGAATTTTGAGATGACAAGAATCTTCAAGAGTTCATCTAATCTTTTAGTTGAGCGTGAAAATAAGTATTTTTCACTTAGCCACTCGCTGTCAGACCTCTTATCGATGAGCCTGGAAGAAGCGAAATCCATTATTCAGGCGGCCAATCATGAAGTATCTGCACATGATTCACAATTGTTGGCACCGGTGGATTCACTCCAGGAGATCTGGGCATGCGGCGTCACATACTTGCGCAGCAAGGTCGGCCGGATGGAGGAGTCTGAGATCCCTGATCTTTACAGCCGAGTTTATGATGCAGATCGACCCGAGATTTTTTATAAGTGTTCAGGATGGAGAGTCATTCCCAATGGGGGAGAAGTGGGGATTCGTCGAGACTCTGGTTGGGATGTTCCTGAAGCAGAGATTGTTTTAGTTGTGAATTCCAAGGAGGAGATATTTGGATACACAATTGGTAACGATATGAGTTCTCGTTCCATCGAAGGGGAAAATACTCTTTATCTGCCGCAAGCGAAATGCTATGAAAAAGCTTGCAGCCTTGGTAGCTACATCGTTCCGGCGTGGGAGATTGATGAAGCAATTTTTCCTATTTCACTCAAGGTCGAACGAGATAATACAGTTATCTTTGCTGCGGAATCTGCCAGCTCACAAATGAAACGCTCATTTCCCGACTTAGTTTCATGGCTCTTCCGCACTCTACCCATGCCACATGGTGTATTTCTTTTTACGGGAACTGGAATTGTTCCTGATTCAAATTTCACTTTGCATGAAGGTGACCTAGTAACAATTAGTGCTGGAGTACTTGGTGATCTGCAAAATCCTGTAGTTATGGTTCTGTAAGAGTTAACTAAGTTGCGAGCTAGGACTTTTGCATTTGATTAATGTGGTCTCCAATGTGGTTGCTGGAGAGCGTTACTAGTTCAATTAAACTCGTTAGGCCGCGCACAGGATGCAGTGCAACTCGATTCCAACCATCAGGTGCAACATTGCTCAAAATTTCACAATTTAAATTATTTGCCGCTTCAAAGGCAGCTAGAGAATTAGACACACTTCGCAATTCGTAGTGCAATCCATTAGGGAACTTGGCTTCGTCGAATGGAACAATATCTGGAATATCCTCAGCTAAAAGGTTGGCATAACGAACTCCAAATTGCAACTCTGCATCTGCAATATGATGAATTATGTAAGCCGCAGACCATTCGGTTTCTGCAGGTGCGAGAGCAATTCTCTCCGCGGAGATTGCGCGTGCTGCATCCAGAAATGCCCTGGCATTTGCGGAATAAGTATGAAGAAGTTCTTGATTATCCATAATCACATTCTAAAAGGATTGGGCATTTTCTAGATAGTGGAACTAGTTAAAGAATTGAAGGGAGGGATGCGTGGACAGATACTGTGAAGGTTTTTCGGTTCAACGCAGTCTTTAGGACTCCTCCACCGGCCTTGAGCACATCTTTTGCAAGAATTGAAGCTCCTAGACTTTGAATTTACCCAGAGTTCTACTCTCCCAGCGAGCAGATTTTTCCTTAATACTTGTTGGCGATGAAGAGCTCTTGTGCAGGGAACTTAGTAAGTATCTGGATTCCGTTTTCTGTGACGACAACTTCCTCTTCGATTCTCGCTGCCGAGAAGCCATCACTTGCGGGGCAATAAGTTTCCAATGCAAAAACCATCCCCGGTTGTATTTCGACAGGGTTCTCAAGGCTGTTAAGTCGAGAGATGATTGGTCTTTCATGGAGACCAAGACCGAGTCCGTGGCCGAATTGCAATCCAAAAGCTGCCAATTCACTATCGAATCCAAAATCCTCTGCTTTGGGCCATACTCGCGCAATGTCGTCAGTACCGACCCCCACCTTCACAGCGTCGATCGCGGCATCCATCCACTCTCTAGCTTTCGTGTAGGCATCGCGCTGGGGATTGGTAGCGCTTCCAACAGCGAAGGTCCGGTAGTAGCAGGTTCGATATCCATTGAATGAATGGATGATGTCAAAAAATGCTTGATCACCTGGACGAATTAAGCGGTCGGTGAAATTGTGAGGGTGGGGATTGCATCGCTCGCCGGAGATTGCATTAATTGCCTCAACTTGGTCAGAACCCATTTCATATAAACGCTTGTTTGCAAGTGCAACGATTTGATTCTCACGAATTCCCGGTTTAAGGACATCCACGATATCTTGATAAACGCCATCGACCATTGCTGCTGCCTGATTGAGAAGCATTATTTCATCGCTGTTTTTGATTAGGCGAGCATCTAACATAAATTGTTGAGCATCCACAACTATCAGTCCTTGGCGTTGCATCTCAAAGAGAAATGCTGGTTCAACGATATCGATACCCACGGGTTCATTTGCGACGCCAGCATCCTCGAGCAAACCCTTGATCTCTTTCACTGCTGCCACCATCAACCCTGCTGAAGGGGCTACTGCCCCTCTCATACCCAACATTCCTGGGCGGTTGTTCTCTTCTTTTAACCAGGGAGAGTAGAGCTTGTGATGACGCACAGCGCTCCCAAAGTCCCAGAGCATTGGTTCACCTCCACGAGCTAAGAGTGCATAGCGAGTCATCTTGTCACCAAGCGCTCCACCTACCCACGATTGCGTTGTGTAACGGATATTGTAAAAATCAAAGAGAAGGAATGAACCACATCCACTGGCGTTGAGAGAATCCTTGGCACGCCCGATGCGATATTTCCTTAACCGATCAAAGTCGACGCGCATCTCATAATCGACGCCCATATGTCCTGGTGCCCCAAGTGGCTTGTTTGTATTCATTTTCTTACTCTACTTCCAAGCCGGAGAGTACTTTCTTCTCTTCCGAAATAAGTGTCATGCCAGCACGGCGGGCCTGTTCGATGAGTAGGACTGCGAAATCTTCCTCTTTATACCCAGCACCGATTGCCGACTCCACGAGTTGTGCAGTGGTTGCGATCAACGGCATTGGGACGTGGTACTCGTGTGCGGCATCTAGTCCCAGCGTGAAGTCTTTAAAGAGCAAGGGCATTGTGAAGGTCGGAGCCCAATCTAAATTCACTAGTGCAGGTGACTTATATCTGGTGAAGGTAGAGCCCATCACCGAATCGTTAAGAAATTCCATGAAGGCCTGGCGCGTAACCCCACCGGCTTCAACGAGCGTTAAAATTTCTGCCAGAGTTTGAGCAACTACTCCAAGCATGAGATTGTGAGCAATTTTGACCAGGCGGGCGACCTCACCTTCACCGACATAGGTAACTCGGCGACCAAAGAGATTGATCAGGCCTTCAACCTGTAGGAAACTTTCATAAGGGCCAGAGACCACAACCGTAAGCTTTCCCGCCAAAATCACCGCAGAATTACCGCTCACCGGTGCAGCCAAAAACTCTGTTCCAGTTTTGGTGGCAGCGGCGCGGGTCAGTGTTGAAGCTTCGGCAGAGACGGTGGAGGAGTCGACCATAATTTTCGGTGCGGTACCTGGAACCGAGAGGAGTCCATGAGTGCCAGTGGTTACCTCTATTAAATCTTTAGAGGTAGAGACCATAATAAAAACTACGTCTAAAGCTGCCAGTTCGCTAGGGTGATTAACAACTTTTGCCCCCTTGGAAATGAGCGCTTCTGCCTTCGACTTGGTTCTGTTGTATACCGTTACATCATGACCGGCTTCAAGCAACCGAGTAGCTAAAGCAGCTCCCATACGTCCGGCGCCGATCCAACCAATTGTTGGTTTTTCGCTGACTGACATGAAGTCCCCTTTTTTAATCCACCCTAAGCATGCAATCGATTGCACGATGTGCGCATTATTCGCCTAGAAAGTCGTTGAAGTCAACAACCGGTGGAGACAATTATTATCAGAAAAAGACTATCGTTCTCGAATGCGAATCCAAGTAACGCTCGCCGATATTGCGAAGGCGGCTGGTGTTCACTCTGCAACTGTTTCTCGGGCGATGAGCGATGACTCTTCAACACAGGTGAATTCAGAGACTGTTAAGCGGATTCGCAAAATTGCAAAGGAGATGGGCTACACAGCCAACACGGTAGCTCGCGGATTGCGAACTCGAAGATCGATGACCATTGGGGTAGTTGTTCCAGATCTCACCAATCCTATATTTCCTCCAATTGTGAGAGGGATTGACGATGTGTTATCACCGCAGGGCTACTCCTCACTCATTGTGAATACTGATGGTAGTGAGCTCAAGGAGGAAAATCTCTTTCGATTGCTCATGGAGCGCCAAGTGGATGGGTTAATAATCGCGACTGGCCACATGGCAAATACAACTTTGGTGGACTATCACGCACGCGGATTGAAAGTCGTGATGGTCAATCGCGAGGGTGCCGGTGTGCCATATCCTTCTGTAACAGGGGATGATTCAGCTGGGATAGCCTTGATTTTAGAGCACTTACGCTATCTAGGGCATAAGAACATCATCTACCTAGCAGGTCCCAACGGATTCTCAACATCGAAAATTCGAAGCCAATCTTTTACCGACGGCTGTAAAAACTTGGGATTCAAGGGCAAGATTTTTAAAACAATTTCATACTCCATAAAAGCCGGGGAAGAGACAATGGATAAAATTTTGACCGATGAGAACCCGTCATTCACTGCGGTTGTTGCCGGAAACGACCTAGTCGCCTTAGGCGTTTACCATTCTCTCAGGAAGCGCGGCTTCAAGATTCCAGAGGACTTCTCCGTCGTTGGATTTAACAACATGGCTTTTTCGAGTGACTTTGCCCCACCTTTAACCACGGTGAGTGCGCCACACTACGATATGGGCGTGGAGGCGGCACGACTTTTGTTGCATCAAATCCAAGAGAACCATGCGACAGCTGTGAAAATGACATTGCCGGTCTCGTTAGTTGTGCGAGGATCTACGGCAAAAGTTTTATAACATTATTGAAACAAAAAACACTACAGGATCTATTGACAAGAACGTCCGTTGGGGTGGATTGTTGGTGCAAACGATTGCAATAGTAAGGCTCGCGCTCTTGCAACGGTCACAAACTCGCTTTCAAACTTTGGGGGTAGAAATGAAGTTTCGCAAACTAATAACAGTTGGAGCGGTGGTGGTTGCACTTGCTGGAGTTGTCAGCTCCTCCACACTGAGCGCTCAAGCCGTAGGAAAGCCGATCAAAATCGGCGTCTCCCTCTCACTAACAGGTGACTTCTCCGCAGATGGAATAGCTTTTAAGCAGGGATACACCCTCTGGGCAAAAGATATAAATGCCAAGGGTGGTCTTCTTGGACGCCGGGTTGTGCTCGATATTGTTAATGACGCCTCAAGTCCAGTTCAAGTTGCGACTAACTATCAGAAGCTCATCTCTATAGATCACGTCGACCTCGTCTTTGGTCCATTTTCGACTGGGCTTACAAAGGCTGCCTCGAAGGTAGTTAATCGTTATGGATACGCCTTCGTCGAAGGTGCTGGTGGCGGACCTTCAGTCTTTACCCTCGGTCTTCACAACGTCTTCGATGTATCTCTTCCTGTTGCGAACAATCTGCTCTCCTTCGCAAAGTGGATAGCGGGCATGCCAGCAGCCTCTCGTCCAAAGAGCGCCGCTTATGCCACAGAAGATGACCCATTCACGGCCCCTCAGCTCGACGTGGCACGTGCTATTTTGGAGAAGGCTGGAGTTAAGACGGTATACAACAAGGCTTACCCATCTGAAACAACTGATTACACCCCTATTGCAACGTCGATCATCAGCTCAAGTCCAGATGTGGTTTTGCTTGGAACTTTGTTGCCTGACTTTGTAGCGATTGCAAAGCAATTCATCCAACAGAATTTCAACCCCAAGGCTCTCGTGGCCACTGCCGGACCAGATCAAGGCTCACAATTCTCTGATGCCAAATCAGGTGTAGGTGCAATGAATACGGAAGGAATCATGGTTCCTAATTCTTGGGCGCCAAACTTCCCATTCCCTGGAAACGCTGCCTTGGTCACAGAATATGTAAAGGTATACGGCGGAACTGTTGCCGGAGTTTCTTCAGATGTTCCTGAGGCGTACTCAGTTGGTCAAGTCACGGCGCAAGCGGTAACAAAAAATAACTCGCTTAGCCAGAAGGCTCTCTTGGCCACGCTGCACGAGGGAACATTCACTTCGGTTCAAGGTCCTGTGAAGTTTTCTTCAACAGGTCAAAACATTCTTGCCTCTTCATATCTTTTCCAATGGCAGAATGCTGATACCGCTGATCAATTGTTCCCGGGCTTTGTCCCAACGGCCAGCAATAGCCTCAAAGCCCTTGCTCCATCAAAAGCCAAAGTGGAGTATCCAAAACATCCATGGGGTAGCACGAATTAGTTCGAATGAACACTAAGTAGTTAAAAGATAGTTAGCCATTGAGTAGGTGTCACAATTTCTTTAATTTTATTGTGGCACCTACTTTAATTACTTGATAACGGAGAGGTTTTTCTTGGGTAACGAAATAGCTAAAGCGGTCCTAGGTGGAATCCTGACTGGCGGCGTTTATGCCCTCATGGCTTCTGGCCTCACGCTAATTTTTGGCGTCATGGAAATTATTAATATTGCTCAAGGGATCTTCGTAATCTTGGCCGGATATTTGAGTTATGTCTTGCAGGTGCATTTACATATCGATCCGTTTATCGGGCTGATTTTTACGATGCCAATTATGTTTGTAGTCGGAGTTGTCATCGAGTGGGGTTTTATCCGCAGGATTAAAGCGACCAATCGAACGGCCCTATCTATTTTGGTTACCTACGCTGTTGCAATCGTTATTGAAGGTATATTGACCATGATTTTCCAAACCAATTTGGTCACAATTAATGCCTGGTACGTTCTCAAATCGGTCAAGATCATGAATTTCTATCTTCCCTATATTTATATCTTTGGATTTATTCTGGCGGGATCGCTCCTGATTATGCTTTACTTTTTTCTCTACAAATCGCGCAATGGTAAGAGTATTCGAGCCTCAGTTCAAAATCGTACGGGAGCAGAACTGATTGGTATTAACATCAATCGTGTCTCAGCAATAACTTTTGGAGTTGGAGCAGCAGCTTCGGCCGGTGGGGGAATGATCTACGGCGCGACCAACTCATTCAATCCCAACTCGAGTTACGACCTCATCTCTCGTCTGCTCGTAATCATCGTTCTCGGAGGCTTGGGAAGTCTTGGTGGCGCGCTGGTTGCAGCAATTCTTGCTCTTGTGATTGAAGATGTAACAGCCGTTGTATGGTCGCCGGTGTGGGCAAGCACGATGTTCTTTGCGGTTTTGATCGTAATTCTAATTATTCGTCCCAACGGCCTCTTTGGCCAGAAAGCCGTGAGGTCCCAGTGAGCACTTCATCAGTTGCCGGAAAGAATTCAACCATCAAAGAATTTATTGATCCTTTCAATACCTCGGGATTCAAGAGAGCTCGTATCGCCATCATTTCACTCGCACTTCTTTTTGCTGCGGCATTTCCTTGGATCTTCCCAAACCCAGCGGTGACCTCCATTGCGATGTTCACAATGATTTACCTCGCGGCTACAACTGGTTGGAATATGTTCTCCGGGCTTTCAGGGTATACCGCCTTGGGGCACGCCGTTTTCTACGGAAGCGGGGCATATTTCTTTGCGAATATAACCACTCATTTTAATCTTCAAGGCGGAGTTTCTCTCTTCGCCTGGGTTCCGGTCGCGGGATTGGTGGCAGGAGTGATAGCACTTCCAATTGGATGGTTAGCGCTCCGTACGCGACGTCACGTCTTTGTCGTAATCACGATTGCAATCTTCTTCATCTTTCAACTGCTGGCATACAACCTCACCTTTATCACTAATGGTTCGGCTGGCTTGCAGGTGGCTAATCCACCATGGGGAGCTGGTACCTATAACGATTACTTCTATATTGCAGCACTCGTTGTCGCTGTCTTTGCAATTACTCTGGTGTATTTTGTTCGCAAATCAAGCTTTGGATTGGAATTGCTTGCGATTCGCGATGATGAAGATCGTGCTCTTGGACTAGGCGTTAAGACCACTCGAGTAAAGCTTCTGACCTTTGTGATGTCCGGTGCAATTACTGGCATGTGTGGAGCGATTTATGCCTACTACTTAGGCAGCGTTTATCCACCATTTGCCTTTGAAGCGATTTTTGATGTGACCCTCGCCCTAATGGCTTTCTTGGGAGGCCTTGGAACAATTGTGGGACCAATTCTGGGAGCACTTATTATTGAACCAACTCAACAGTATTTAAATCTGAAATTTACCAATGGTGGAATCGCACTCATTGTTTTTGGTATTACTTTTCTACTCATCATTCGATTTTTACCTGAAGGAATTTTCCCCTCTGCTACGGGAATAGTTCGTAGACGATTGTTAAAGCGCGCCGAGAGTCGAGTCGTTGATCTTGCGGACGGGAGCATTGAGTAGTGTCAAAAATTCTAGAAGTGAGTGAGATCAGTAAAGCCTTTGGTGGACTCAAGGCGTTAGATGGCAACACCTTCTCCGTTGAAAAAGGATCAATCACTGGACTTATTGGACCAAATGGTTCCGGTAAGACCACTATGTTTAATGTGATTACAGGTTATGAGAAGCCAGATTCCGGCACCATTTTATTCAAGGGAGAGCAGATAACTGGAAGTTCTCCCGACAAGATATGTCGCTTTGGCATCGGACGCACTTTCCAATTAGTGCGGATTTTTAACCGTTTAAATCTCATTGAAAATATTCAAGTGGGAAGCCGCATTATGGAGAAGGAGGCGAGAGCCGAACGCTACAGCCCTGAGAAGATCAATGAACTCTTAGACTTCGTGGGCTTGCAAAAACTAGCGCGCGAAAAGGCTGGAAACCTCTCATATGGGCAGCGAAAGTTGGTTGAATTTGCGACCATAATCGCTCAAGAACCAGAAGTAATTCTCCTTGATGAGCCAGCTGGAGGAATAAATCCCACGCTAATTCAAATGATGGCTGCTCGGATCAAAGAGATTAATCGACGCGGAGTGACTTTTCTGGTTGTGGAGCACAATATGGATTTTGTTATGGGGATCTGTGATGAAATCACGGTAATGGAACGTGGGGCGGCGATAGCTACCGGAATTCCAGCGGAGATTCGTGGTAATCAACGGGTTCTGGATGCATATTTGGGAGGTTCCATGGATGACGATTATGGACAGGCTCTCGCGGCAAAGAAGGTCGAATAATGGGAGCTCTACTTCAGCTTGAAAACATTTGGGCTGGATATGGTGGTAGTGACGTACTTCGAGATCTCACTTTAGAAGTCCCTGAGGGAGGAATCACCTGCATTGTTGGACCAAATGGCGCCGGGAAATCGACAATCCTTCGTGTTATTAGTGGTCAGCTGGCTCCTCGTTTGGGGTCGGTGAAATATGAAGGGAAAGAAGTGGGCGGCCACAACCCTAGAGAGATGCTCGCTCTCGGAGTTGTTCAGGTTGCCCAAAATCACACACTCTTTCCCGACATGACCGTGGAAGAGAATGTCCAAATGGGAGGCTTTCTTCTTAGAGATCGTGGCGAGGTAGCTCGTAGATTGAAAAAGATTCAAGAACTTTTTCCAGTGATCGTCGACCGCGCTAGTGATAGAGCTGGTTCACTTTCGGGGGGTCAACAACGTTTAGTTGAGTTTGCGCGTTGTTTGATGCTCGACCCTAAACTCGTCGTCCTTGATGAACCTTCAATGGGGCTTGATCCTAAAACTCTACGATTGATGTTGGATCAAGTTCGACTCATGTGGAATGACGGTCGAACAATCTTGTTGGTAGAACAGAATGTTCGTGCCGGCCTCTCGCTTGCCTCTCATGCGGTTGTTATTGAGAGCGGGCATGTCGCACTTCAAGGTTCTGGAGATGAAGTATTGGGAGATCCACAGATAGCTCAGCTATACCTAGGTGGGGCCACTGTCCGAAAATAATTTTTCATTGCAAAAAGGAGTACCACAAATGGATGAATATGTAGCTTCTGCTAAGGCTCATTGGGCACCGCGTTTTACAGCTAATGGAATTCCGGCAACCGATTGGGATTTGCTGACTAAGGATCTTCAAAACTGGGATGACTGGTGCGCAACATTCTCTCGGGGGGCACTGACCTATGAAGCCTTAGCTGAAGAATCTTTGGCGCAGAAGCGATTCAAATCGGCTGCAGCTCACTATGTGACGGCTTCGGTCTTCTATCACTTCGCTAAATTTGTCTTTGTCCGCGACTACGAACAGATGCGCGTGGCTCATATGAATTCGGTGCGTTGTCGTAACATAGCTCTGCCTTATATGGATCCTCCGGCGGAGAGGGTAGAGATTCCTTTTGAGGAGGGCGTGATGGTCGGTAATTTACGCCTTCCCAAAATCGG
>JAYVUF010000004.1:0-8958 GCA_043788135.1 Actinomycetes bacterium | reverse complement strand
CACTAATCCACCCCGAAGGGCTTCATCGTTCGACTTGCATGTGTTAAGCACGCCGCCAGCGTTCGTCCTGAGCCAGGATCAAACTCTCCATAGAAAGTTTTAATCTGGCAAAAAACAAAACTAGCGTTTATAGCTATTTCGTTTTACCAATTGTTTTTGTTTTGTAATGATCTCAAATGAGAAAATACAAAGGAATTTGGACTCACTACAGCCATGCGAGCACGACTGTATAAGCCCTTTTATTGGCATTGATTTTTGCACGTTGTTGAGTTCTCAAGGTACGAGCGCGCTCCATTCACGGTGATTTCTCACCATTTACAGGGCAGACTGCTTAACTTAATGCAATATGAACACTAGGTCAATTTCACAAAGACCAGAGCCACGCATAAGTTGAAGAGCAGGTTGTCGTCGCACGGCCTTTTTTCAGTCCGTTCCGCGAGCGAGGTCGAACCATAACCTGCAGCACCCCTAAGGGTCAAATTATGAAGTCCTCGGCGTTTCTAAAGTCACTCTTTATATAACTTCTACCGCGGCCAAATCCCGCTTTCCTTTCCGCAAGAGTAAGAATCTCCCAAAAAGTAAATCTCCTGCGGCCGGAGCAAAGTCTTCTCCCACTATTTTCACATTATTGAGGTAGGCGCCACCCTCCCGCACGATCCGTCTGGCGGCAGACTTCGATTCAACTACGCCCGTAGCCGTCAGAAGGTCAACCCACGTCGGAAATGGCTCGCCGGAGACGATTGTGGTTCTTGGTAATTGGGATAAGGCAGAGCCAAGTGTTCTCTCATCAAGATCTGAGAGTTCCCCTTGTCCAAATAGCGCTTTAGATGCTTTTTCAGCTGCATCACACTCTTGATGCCCATGAACAAGCGTGGTCATCTCTTGCGCTAAAGCCCTATGGGCTGCGCGCAGACCAGGATTAGAAGCGTGTAGGCCAATCAAACTTTCAATCTCTTCGTGACTTTTAAATGAAAATACTTTCAGGTATCTAGGAATATCTGCATCTTCGCTATTCAACCAAAATTGGTAGAACGCATAAGGCGATGTCATTTCGGGATCGAGCCAGACGCTGCCACTCGCTGTCTTTCCAAATTTCGTACCGTCACTCTTCATTAGAAGAGGAATCGTTAAGCAGTGAGCAGATCCGCCCTCAACTTTTCGAATCAAATCGAGCCCTGCAACAATATTTCCCCACTGATCACTTCCTCCAAGTTGCATTTTGCAATCAAAGCGGCGATAAAGTTCAAGAAAATCAAGCGCTTGTAACACTTGATAAGAGAATTCCGTATAACTAATTCCCCCAGATTCCAGGCGTGCAGCAACACTATCCTTGGAGAGCATTTGATTGACGCTAAAATGCTTTCCTACATCTCGCAAAAAATCTAAAGCAGATAAGGGTTGAGTCCAATCCAAATTATTGGTCATGACTGCGGCGTTAGTCCCATTTTCAAAATCTAAAAATTTTGACAACTGATTTCGAATGCGACCCACCCATTGTGCAACAACTTCAACACTATTAAGTGATCTCTCTTCATTCTTACCGCTGGGATCGCCAACTAAACCAGTGGCTCCTCCTACTAAAGGCAACGGCTTATGTCCTGCAATTTGAAAACGCCGCATTACAAGAAGTACCACCAGATTTCCCAAGTGCAGTGAGGGTGCAGTGGGATCGAATCCTATGTAAAAGGCTGTAGATCCGTTCGTTAGCTCCTTGCGGAGTGCCTCTCGGTCAGTGGTTTGGGCGATCAGCCCCCGCCATTCAAGATCGTCTAATAATTCTGCGCTCATACACCCATCATGCCCGAAAAGCGTTTGCGCTCGCTCGCAATCCAACTGAAATAGCCACGATTCTTCACTTCCAATTGCCCCAACTGAGCAGTTACGCTCTTTGTAGATGTACCAATGATGGAGGCTCTAGATTCGATTGCCGCTTGCGCCGTCAAGGAAGACCTTAATTCTGAAGTTAACCGAATATCAACATCCAATAATTCTGCATCACTCAATTCGTGGACTTCTACTCCCTGAGATTCTGCTTTCGCAACGGCCTTTCCAGAAAGTTCATGGGCATGAGCAAATGGAACGCCAGCGCGCACCAAAAAATCTGCTATCTCCGTTGCCAAAGCATGGCCTTTTACACTTCCTGCTGAGATTTTCGTCCCATTGAAAATAGCTGTCTCAATCATCCCTCGGAGTGCGGGTAGCAAAATTAGCAATTGTTCAATTGAGTCGAACACCGGTTCCTTATCCTCCTGCAAGTCTCTGTTATAGGCGAAAGGTAGCCCTTTGAGCGTTACGAGTAGAGAGGTGAGGTTGCCTATGAAGCGGCCAGATTTTCCTCGAGCTAGTTCTGCTATGTCAGGATTTTTCTTCTGCGGCATGATGGAAGAACCGGTAGAGAATCCATCATCCAGGGTAACCCAACCAAATTCTTGGGTATTCCAAATGGTGAACTCTTCACCGATACGAGAAAGATGAACCCCTAACATGGCAAAAATAAAAAGTGCTTCAGCAACAAAATCTCTATCACTAACAGCATCGATACTATTTCGAGAAACGTCGTGAAAAGATAATTCAGCAGCAATAATTTCAGGGTTAGGTACCAAAGCAGAACCTGCTAGCGCGCCGGAACCGAGAGGTGAAATCGAATTGCGCGATAACCAATCTCTCATTCGGTCTATATCGCGCAACAAGGCATGAGAGTGCTTCGCCAGCTCGTGGGCGAAAAGAATTGGTTGCGCATGTTGCATGTGAGTAAATCCAGGTGCGACAACATTTATATTTCGATAAGCCACTTGATTTAACGTCTCTACAATTTGCGCAGTCTCTTGCGCTACCTCCAAGAGGTGATCAATAAGATAAAGTTTCAAATCGGTGACCACTAAATCATTGCGAGATCGACCAGCGCGAAAAGCGCCACCCAGCTCCCCCAGCTTCGCTACCAATCCTCGTTCGATTGCACTATGAACATCCTCATCTAAATCGCTAACGGTAAATTCACCATTCATGATTTCTATCGCTAGTTGTTGAAGGGCAGCAATAATTTGGGAGGAACTCTCGTTGTCCAACACACCCGCACGATTCAATCCAGCAACATGGGCAATATTTACTCGTACGTCATACGGTGCTAAACGCCAATCAAAATCTACACTTCGTGATAACTTGATGACTGAGTCATTCGGACCAGTTGCAAAACGTCCACCCCAAAGCGCCACTATTCGTCCTTTCCAAAAATAATCGAAATGTTCTTTGCTAGTTCAGAACCACCGTTAGCAGTGCGCGAAATCACAAGCACCGTATCGTCGCCCGCAATTGTGCCTATGGCACCTCGCAACTCATTTGCACCGATAGCAGCATCCAGAGTAATGGCGACGAATTGTGCAGCGGCGGGTCTAGTACGCAAAACAACTGTGTTCGCACTTGCAGCAACTGAAAGTACTAAGTTGTTTCCAGAAATTGGACTACTTGTGCCGTTCAAAACATAACGAGGTTCACCGTTCTTCGTTTTGGCTCGCATCGCTCCTAATTCACGCAGATCACGACTCGCCGTTGCCTGGGTAACGCCGAGCCCCTTTTTCTTTAGTTCCCTCACAACGTCAGCCTGAGAATGAATCTTTCCAGCCGTAATCAAAGAAATAATCATCTCTCGCCTCTTTCCGGTGGAATCATTCAGTGACTTAACCATTGAGCACCTCATCGAGGGATCGGGCAAAGAGTTCTACGAATTCATGTAGTTCTTTCTTGGAAACTGTGAGAGCAGGGGCAATTCGAATCACGTCTTTTGCCGGAGCATTGAGTAGCAGACCGTTTGCCATTGCCTTTTCGACCAGAGCTTGTGCAATGTTTGATTCCAAGACAATCCCAAGTAAGAGTCCTCGGCCCCGAACACTCGCCACCCCGGTCAATTTCAGTATTTTTGCCTTTAGAAACTCTCCGTCGATGGCAACCCGAGTCAGTAGCTTTTTCTTTATGATGACGCTAATAGTCGCATTTGCAGCCGCACACGATATTGGGTTTCCGCCAAATGTCGATCCGTGTTCTCCCGGTTTAAAAGCAGGAACTATTTTTCCCAGGGTAATCATGGCTCCGAGTGGTAACCCACCTCCCAAACCTTTTGCCAAGGTAATGATGTCGGGGGAAATTCCCTCGGATTCATATCCAAACCATTCACCTGTACGCCCCATGCCGGTTTGGACTGCATCAATCGCAAATAACGCCCCAGATTTGTCGCAAATAGAACGAACTTCTTGTAAGTAACCGGAGGGAGGAACGATTACGCCATTTTCGCCCTGTATCGCTTCTAAAATAACCATTGCCGTTCGCTTGGATACGGCCTTACGCATCGCCGTGGTATCTCCGTATGGTACAAATTTCACGCCTGGAACTAGTGGTTCGAACGGAGCTCTCTTCCCGGGCTGACCGGTTATCGATAAAGCGCCAGCCGTCCGCCCATGAAAGGCCCCAACTGCTGCGACAATCCTCTTCCTTCCTGTCAACCTTGATAATTTAATAGCCGCTTCATTCGCCTCGGCTCCGGAATTGCAAAAAAAGATACGAGCTGAAGCATCATTTGCGATCTCTCTCAATTTTTCAGCGAGTTCAACTCCAGGTTGATGTGCATAAAGATTACTCACATGAGAGAGCGTTTCGACCTGTTTTGAAACTGCTTTGATAATCGCAGGATGTGCATGTCCCAAAACATTTGTGGCTATACCCCCTAGAAAATCCAAATAGCGTTTCCCGTTCTCATCCCACACTTCAACGCCATCTCCTTTCACTAGGGTCAATGAAGGAACTCCATAATTGTTTTGCATGGAGCTATGCCAACGTTCTTGAGTGTTCATGCTCGCACCACCGTTCCCCCATATCCGGCCAAGGCCTTTTCAAGATTGGAAAATTTTGAACCGTCAATCACTCGAGCCCTCTTTGCTCCCGAGGTGAGTGCGGTAATAACCGCTTTTGATTTTGGAGCCATCCCATCCGAGAAGGTGGGTGCAATTTCAATCAACTCGCGCAGGGTGATCTCATCAATCAATGAAGCAGGGTCGGGCCAATTCCTATAAATACCAGCGACATCAGTGATAAACAGGACTTCATGTGCGTCTAGCGCTCCCGCGATGGATCCAGTCGCAATATCTGCATTAATGTTGAGCGCTACCCCATCGCTCTGCACGCCAACGGGAGAGATGATGGGAAGATAACCATTAGCGAGAAGTAAATTGAGAAAAGTGGGATCAGTAGATTCAGCCTCACCAACAAAACCGATATCGGTACTCACGCCATGGACTAATGGCTGAAACTTTCGAGCACGCAATACCCCGCCATCACCAGATGAAATACCTACAGCATTCACCCCGAAACTAATAAATGCATTGGTGAGTGTTCGCAATACTGAACCAGAAAGCGTTTCTTGAACAACATGCATAACCTCAGGGGTGGTAACCCTGTAACCGCCACACATGGTCGTTTGAACTTTATGAATAGCAAGTTCCGCCTCTATCGCGGGACCTCCGCCGTGAACTACAACAACTCTTCCACCTGATAAGTGAAATTTAGCTATGGTGTTAATGACCGACTCGTTCTCGCTGGAGCCCTCAATTACATGACCACCATACTTAATCACGATCATATGCCTAACCCACTTGCATTTAAACCAGTACTTTCTGGTAACCCCACCATCAAGTTGGAATTCTGAATCGCTTGCGAGGCCGCACCTTTGCCGAGATTGTCAATAACGGATGAAACGATCAACCGATTTGTATGCTCATCGACTGCAACTTGCAAGTGAATAGAATTGGAGCCCAGCACACTTGCAGTTCTTGGTAGAAGGTTCGGTGGCAATACGGAAACGAACGCTTCATCTTTATAGTAAGAAGAGTAAATCGCATGCACCAAATCAGTTCTTTGAATACCATTTAATGGTGCAGTGAGAGTTGCTAAAATCCCACGAGGCATTGGAGCTAAAATGGGGGTAAATGAAATCTTCACCTGTGACCCCCAGACCGAGGTTAGTGTCTCCTCAATCTCTGGAGTGTGTTGATGCGTTCCGCCAAATTTGTAAGAAGAAAGCGAACCCATAACCTGACTAGCCAAAAGGTTAGTATCTGCTTTTCGACCTGCACCCGTTGTCCCTGAAGCTGCAACAACAACGATGTCAGAACCATCGATAAGGTTGAGTTTCAATGCAGGAGCTGCTGCTAACGCAATGGCAGTGGCGTAGCAACCAGGATTCGCTACGCGATGAGAATCTATAATCCTAGATCTTTGCCCTTCTAATTCTGGAAGTCCATACGCCCAAGTACCAGCGTGCTCTCCCCCGTAATATTTCTGCCACGAATCTTCGGAATGCAATCTAAAGTCTGCACCTAAATCTACGACTTTGATCTCAGGATTAACCTGAGAAATTAATTTTGATGATTCCCCAGGAGGAAGTGCAAAAAATATTAACTGGCAATCATTCATTCGAGATACTTTCGTCTCTTCGAATGTGCGCTCTTCGTATCCCGTGAGATGAGGATGTAAGGCTCGGATCAGCAAATTGGCCTGCGAACCCGCGGCTATGTATTCCAATTCAAAATCTGGATGGATCTCTAGAAGACGCAATAATTCGCCTCCGGAGTACCCGCTAGCCCCCACAATCCCGATTTTCATAAGGAAAGTGTAAAAGCAGAAGTATAATTATGCAAATAAATGCATAATTATACGCGCGCCACTGCGTTGCATTCTTTGGTGGCTGCCTCGACTGCAGACTGGCGGTACCCAGATACCTCTTCAGCGGTCAAAGTTCTCTCTGGAGCTCGGAAGGTTAAAGTGAAAGCCAGTGAGACTTTGCCCGCTCCGAGGTCTTGATATCGATCAAAGAGAAAAACACTCTCTAGAAGAGGCCCCGCACCCGTTCTGATAGCTGCCTCTACCTCGGAGGCTGGAATCAGATCTGAGACCACCAACGAAACATCCTGAGTAGCAGCAGGCATGGTCAGAATTGGCTGTGCACTTCTATTAGCAGCGACCGGAAGTTCGGAAAGGATGACCGCAAAGGCGCAACTGCGAGGCGGCAGACCGAGTGCTTCCAAAACTCTCGGATGCAATTCACCCGCATGCGCAACTGCCTTCCCATCTACTTGAATCTCCGCACAACGCCCTGGATGCCAAGGAGAGAAATCAGATTGAACTATCACGCCTTTATTTCCCGTTAATTCAATAATTGATAAGGCAGCGTTGGTTGCATCTGACCAATCAAATGCTCGACCGCTGCCCCACCATCCCTCACGGTCCAACGACCCCGCTACCACTCCACCCACAAAGAGAGGTTGGGGCGGAACGCTGGCGTAAATTTCAGATATAACTTCTTTAGATGGCCGAGTAGACGTTGCAGCCGAAGAAATATGCGCGAGTTTTGTAACATCGCGAAAAACTGATCCAATTTCAAAAATTGCACAATCTTTTGCGCCTCGGTTGAGATTTCGCTTAACAGTATCCAAAAGTCCTGGTAGAAGATGAGTGCGTAATAACGGGGCTTGATCCGACATGGGGTTAGCGAGCTTGAAACTGGCAGCTCGCGCTCCGCTAAATCCCAAAGTATTTACCATCTCTTGGCTAACAAAGGGGGAATTATAAACTTCAGAGAAGCCGAGGTTCGCCAAATAGTGTGCAACTCCACGTTTTCTATTTTGAAGTGGGGATAACACCGCCACCGCGCGTCCGATCGGCAAGGTTCCAGGGATAGAGTTCAAACCCACTAACCGTCCAACTTCTTCGACCAAATCGGTGGGTGTTAGAAGATCATGGCGCCACGACGGAGGGGTAATTCTCCAGATACTTTCTCTATCGCCCGGCAGCGCATCTACCTGACAGCCGACGGTTTCTAAATGGGTTCGAACAATTTCGCGCCGTATTTCAATTCCGAGAAGTTGAGAGGCAAAGTTAGGACTAAAAGTAACTACTGCTTTCATCGGAATATCACCATCTGTAGCGCTACCTACATATAGCGCTCCCCCGAAATCACACAAGAGTTGGCAAGCGCGTGCACTCGCTATAGCGGCCAGAGTTGGATCTACAGATCTTTCAAATCTGCGCGAGGCTTCCGATGAGAGTCGATGGAAACGAGAGTTCCGAGTAACACTAATTGGATCGAAGCAAGCTGCTTCAATTGCCAAAGAAGAAGTACCTGGCGAGACCTCGGAATCAAGGCCACCCATAGTTCCCGCAAGCGCTAGCGCTCTTTTATCGTCCGCAACGACCACATTTTCAGGAGAAAGTTTCCTGGTTACTCCATCTAGCGTTGTGAATTCTTTTTCACGATCTCCGCGTCTTATATGCAAAGCGCCTTCAATCTGGGCGGCATCAAAGGCGTGAAGCGGTTGTCCTAGTTCCAACATTACATAATTTGTTATATCTACAGCCAAGGAGATGGAGCGCATTCCACACTTTTCAATCCGACGTCGCATCCACATTGGAGTTTGGGCCAAAGAATTAAAATCCGAAACAGTACGTATATAAACGACGCTGGCCGTGCTCGGATCATCTATTGAGACTTGAACGCCTTTATCATTGAGTCCAAAACCCGAAGTTTCGACCTCCAACGCTGGATCTTTATAAGAGACTTGAAGCGCAGCAGCCAACTCGCGTGCTAAACCTCGAATTGAAAGGGCATAACCTCGATCTGGATTCACCGCTATATCGAAAATTACATCTCTCATCTGTAGCAAATCAATGGCATCTTCTCCGGGAGAACCTTCGGCCAAGACAATAATTCCACTGTGTTCATCGCTCAGCCGCAGTTCGCGGCTGGAACAGATCATTCCATTTGAAATATGACCATAGGTTTTACGGGCTGCTATTGCAAAGTCTCCGGGAAGAACAGCGCCTGGAAGTGAGACAACGACCAAGTCATTAACTTCAAAATTAGTTGCACCACAAATTACATAGCGGATTTCGGCTTCAGCACAATCAAGACCGACA
>JAYVUF010000003.1:0-8937 GCA_043788135.1 Actinomycetes bacterium | reverse complement strand
AATTACAAACCTAACTCCGACAATTCAAAGACGGTTCGATATTCCAGACCAGCATCTTCTACAGTCTTCCTCGCACCTCGCTCGACGATAACTGCAACCCCCACAACAATTGCACCAGCCTCCTTTAGCGCTTCAACCGCCGCCAATACAGATCCTCCCGTTGTAGATGTATCTTCAACAGCCAGTACCCGCTTGCCGGCAACATCAGGACCTTCTATGCGACGTTGTAATCCATGCGCCTTCTCCGCTTTTCGCACTACAAAAGAGTCAAGCAGTCGTCCTTGCTGTTTTGCAACATGCATCATCGCAGTAGCAACTGGATCCGCCCCTAACGTTAGACCCCCTACCGCTTGATAATCCCAATCTTTTGTTAACTCCAGCAAAACCTCTCCCACTAATGGAGCAGCAGTTGAATCAAGGGTGATGCGGCGTAAATCGACGTAGTAATCTGCTTCTTTGCCTGAGGAGAGAATAACCTTGCCGTGTACAACGGCCTTATTGAGAATCTCTGTTCGTAAAGAGTTGCGAGTTTCATGTGAATTCATAGCTTTACCCTATCCAATGAATACCCAGCAACTTATTGTTTAGGAGTGGCGCATACGGACAGAGTAGAAATTGCTCGGCTGATTCATCGCTTTGGCTTCGGTCCAAAGCCAGGAGATTACTTGACCCTGCTTAGTGCTGGATTAAATTCTGCTCGCCAAAATATTCTTACAGTTCCATCTATAGATCGAGGTCTTGGCGCAATTGCGGACCCTCTGTTAACAGACTTAGGGCCTTTCCCGCCCCAAAAAACTCCTGCGGACAGTGCTTTTGAAACAGCACGAACTCAACAGATTCTTAACTTGCAATTGTGGTGGCTTGATCGAATGGCCTCCGCAGATCATGGTCTCACTGAAAGAATGACATGGTTTTGGCATGGTCATTGGGCGACGGCATTGGCAAAGGTTGAATACGCACTGCCGATGTATCTACAAAATCAGCTATTGCGAAACACTGCACTTGGAATCTTTGGTGACCAAGCGAGAAAGATGATTGTAGATGGCGCATTGCTCTATTGGCTTGATGGCAATTCAAATATTGCATCCTCACCCAATGAAAATTTAGCACGCGAATTCATGGAGCTTTTTACTCTTGGTATTGGTGCCTATTCAGAAAAAGATGTACAAACAATTGCTCGAGCTCTTACCGGATACAACACCATAAGGAGTGCAGGAACTGTCTCATTTAATCCTAAGAAGCACGATGGGTCGATTTTGAAATTCTTAGGGACAAGTGGGACTTTCGATGCTCCAGCAGTTTCAGATTACATAAGTACTTTGCCCGCAAACCAAGAATTTATCGTGCGCAGAGTTTGGTTCAGATTCATATCTAGCTCGAACGCTCTCGTCAATGAGAATATTTATGCTTCATTTTCAAATCGAAATATTTTGCAGTTAATACAAAATGTTGCAACGAGTCCTGGAATGAGCAACCCTATTAATTCACAGTCAAAATCCCCAGTAGAGTGGTTTATTTCAGTCTGTAGAGCGCTTGGAATTTTGCCTTCTGCGCTACTCCACAAAAATAATGTGATTCATTACTTATCAATGTTGGGTCAAGTCCCCTTCGATCCACCAAATGTAGGTGGCTGGCCAACCGATGAAGCGTGGCTCAATATTTCAAGCATGCAGGCGAGGTTGGCTTTTTCCAACTATATCCTCGCTCAAGCAGATTTAAAGATGATCAACGCATTACCTGCAACAGATGTTCGTATCCAATATTTAGCTGACCTTTTGGGTGTTGCGGTCTGGAGTGAAAGGACCAAGTCTGCTTTTAGAACTGCGCTTTCAAATCCGCTGCAATTGATACTGATATCCATCAATGCACCTGAATACATAGTGAATACTTAGGAGAATAAGTGGATACACTTTCTCGCAGAAAATTCTTACAACTGGTTGGTGCTGGAGCGATTGGTGCTGCCGCCACTCAGTTATCGATTTCTGATATCGTCTTTGCAGGGCAAACCCGACCCCTTCCTACCGGCACTCCCATCCTGGTTATAGTGACTTTGTATGGAGGCAACGATGGACTTAACACCCTCATTCCATACTCCGATCCAATCTATAAGCAATCACGACCAGGTATTTATGTAGACGATGCAAAATTAATTCCGTTGGATGCCGAACTGGCACTCAATAGCACCATGACAGGTTTTAAATCATTGTGGGACAACCAAAATCTTGCAATCGTACGCGGTGTTGGATACCCCAACCCTGAGCTTTCACACTTCTCTTCGATGGCAATATGGCAGAGCGGTTTCCCAGTAGCGTTAACATATTCGGGCTGGATAGGGCGTTGGTTAGACACTCAACCACGCGATCCAATGAATGCAATTGGATTAGGTTCAGTTCTGCCACCACTCTTAGCTGGTGTGCATAGCATGGGGTCGGTGCTTCCACTCGGTGGCCTTGTTATCCCAGATCGGCCATTGGCCTTTGCGCTCCATAGATTAGGACTTCCAGACTCTTCAGATGGTCCACTTCAATCAGCAGCCGCTGAATCAATAAATGACTTTCTTAAACTGGGAAGGAATATAACTCCAATTCTGAAGCGACCAGCGCCAGTCCCTGATTCTTTACCCACACAAGGCGGTGGATCATTTGGCTCAGAATCTTCACTTACACAACAACTAGATGTGGTTTCAAAATTAATCGCAGCAAATGCACCGACGAAAGTCTGGGCAGTTTCTTTGGGAGGCTTCGACACACATGCCGATGAGGTAAATGCTCAATCGACACTTCTAGGCACGGTCTCGCAAGCGGTGACGCGATTTATTGGTCAAATGCATGGGACAAATCGACAGAATGATGTTGTTGTTCTTGTATATAGCGAATTTGGTAGACGAGTGAAAGCTAATGGAACTAAGGGGACCGATCATGGCACCGCCGGCCCCGTGTTTGTTATTGGTAATGGAGTGGACGGTGGCAAGTACTTTGGGGATCAACCTTCCCTTTCCAAGCTTGTGGATGGAAATTTGGCCATAACATCTGATTTCCGAGATATTTATGCAACAATGCTGGAAGATGTGCTCAAAGTTCCGGCGGCGCAAGTAATTCCCGGTTGGGTTTCCAAGTTACCGTTGATGCTGCCGAGTTAGTTTTCATCAGGGCATCTACCTCGATTCGCAACTTCGCAACTTCCATCGCCATATTTGCAACGGCCGATTCCAATTCCATAATCCTCTTAATTCCAGCAAGATTGATCCCGTCCCCAACCAACCTTTGAATATTTCTTAACGAGACTATGTCCCGCAATGAGTAGCGACGACCACGACCGGATGCGCGATCAGGAGATACCAATCCCATGCGGTCATATTGTCTAAGAGTCTGCGCATGCATTCCAGATAGTTCTGCGGCGACTGAGATTACATAAACCGCCTGATCATCATCTGGGCCTCTGTCAGTACTCATGCCCCAGCCCTCTCCTTCAGATTGAGGCGCGGTGAATCACCTTGGGTGAGCTCGGCAAATTCTTTTAGGACTTGCTTGGCGCTGTTTTCCAATCTCTGCGGAACCTGAACTTCCACAGAAATTAATAGGTCCCCTGTCTTAAAATCTTTAGTGATTCCATGGCCCTTAACCCGCAATACCTTGCCATTTTGGGTGCCAGGAGCCAACCTCACTGTCACCTCATCCCCACTAAGAGTCGGAACAGCTATATCACTTCCAAGCGCAGCTTCAGTAAATGTAATAGGTAATGACATGTGAAGGTCGTTATCAACTCTGGTAAATACCGGATGCTTTGTTACATGAATAACAATAAATAGATCGCCAGGACCTGCCTGACTTGGCGCCCCACGACCTTTAAGTTTTATCTTCCCGCCATCTTTTATCCCAGCGGGGATTCGAGTGGTAATTGTTTGATCATTTACACGTAAATTAATTTCACGTCCAAAAATAGAATCTCGAAAAGATATCGTGGTTTCGGTTTGTAAATCCTGACCTTTGCGTGGCGCACGATTCCCTCCACCGAAAAGGGTAGAAAAAATGTCGCTTTGTGAGCCCGTCCCAAAAATATCTTCAAAACCACCCGTCTGAAATCCTTGGCTATTTTGAGCTCCCGCTTTGGGCACGCGACCACTAGTAAATGCTTCACGCATCTCTTGATACTCAGCACGTTTCTTATCATCAGAAAGTACTTCGTATGCCTCGGATACCTCTTTAAAGCGATCCTCTAACTTCTTATCGCCTCTGGTTTTATCGGGATGTAAATTCTTAGCTAATTTGCGATATGCCTTTTTGATGGCATCTGCGTTGTCACTTTTAGAAACGCCAAGAATCTTGTACAGGTCTTTCTCGTACAAATCCTTAGCGGCCATTTGACTCAGCTACTCTCTATAAATTTGATTGTTCTGGATCTGTAACAATTACTTGAGCGGGGCGCAAGATCCGCTCTTTGAACTTATAGCCAGGACGTAAAATCTTAGTGACTTGAGTTTCATTAACGTTAGAAGATGTTTCATGCATAAGTGCTTCATGAATGTGTGGGTCAAAGTTCACGCCCGTATCAACAAATTTGGTTAACCCCAACCTTGTCGTAGTCGCAGTCAATTGATCAGCAACAGCTTTAAAACCACCCGTCAATTCACCATGCTCTTGCGCTCTATCAACATCATCTAAGGCGCTTAGAAATTGAGCAAGTACCAAACTTGTAACCACTTCGGTTGACTCGTTGCGCTCCTTGTCCACCCTTTTACGATAATTTTGAAAGTCTGCTTGTAGTCGTTGCAGATCGCTTGTTAAAACAGCTACCTGATCTACTTCGGCAATTGCTTCATCTACCGCGTCAGAGAGCGCTTGTTCAGCACCCTCTGCGCCGTCTGCACCCTCTGCACCCTCTGCACCCGTCGATTCAACGTTCATTACTGCTCTTCAACAATCTCGGCATCTTCTACTCCGTCGTCAGATTTTGGAGTTTCAGAACTTGTAGCTGCGTTAGCCGCGTAAAGCGATGCTCCAAGTTCTTGGCTGAGGGTAGAAACTTTTTCCGTAGCAGATTTAATGGCAGCGATATCACTACCAGCAAGTGCGCTCTTGAGATCAGTCAACGCACTTTCTACATCTACTTTCTTGGCAGCGGAATCACCTTGAGATAGTTTTTCATCATTATCTTTGATGAACTTCTCCGTTTGGTAGACCAGGCTATCCCCGATATTGCGAGTTTCAGCTTCCTCACGACGTTGCTTGTCCTCTTCAGCGTGAGCTTCAGCATCCTTAACCATACGGTCGATTTCTTCCTTAGAGAGTGAAGAGCCACCACTGATAGTGATCTTCTGCTCTTTGCCGGTTCCAAGATCCTTGGCGGCGACATGCAAGATGCCGTTAGCATCGATGTCGAAGGTTACTTCGATCTGCGGTACACCTCGTGGTGCCGGTGCCAGACCAGAAAGTTCAAACATTCCCAAGCGCTTATTAGCGCTAGCGATTTCTCGCTCTCCTTGAAAGACCTGAATTTGAACTGCAGGTTGATTGTCATCTGCGGTAGTAAATATTTCAGAGCGTTTCGTTGGAATAGTCGTGTTCTTCTCAATCAATTTTGTCATTACTCCACCCTTGGTTTCGATTCCAAGAGAGAGAGGTGTTACATCGAGAAGAAGAATGTCCTTCACATCACCTTTTAGAACGCCAGCTTGTAACGCGGCTCCAACAGCAACTACTTCATCGGGATTTACTCCCTTGTTGGGTTCTTTTCCGCCGGTAAGTTCACGAACCAGATCCACAACTGCAGGCATACGTGTCGATCCACCCACCAGCACTACATGATCAATGTTGGCGATTGGAATTCCGGCATCTTTCAAGACAGTTAGAAATGGAGTTTTGCAGCGAGCAAGTAGATCTGCTGTCATGCTTTGAAATTGTGCTCTAGTAATAGTTTCGTCCAAGAACAATGGATTCTTCTCGGCATCAACGGTGATGTACGGAAGATTAATGGAGGTTTGTGCAGAAGCTGAAAGTTCAATCTTCGCTTTTTCGGCAGCTTCACGTACCCGCTGCATAGCCATCTTGTCCTTGGTGAGATCGATTCCATTGGATTTCTTAAATGTCGCGACTAGGTGATCAATCAGAGCTTGATCCCAATCATCGCCACCAAGGTGGTTATCTCCATTAGTTGCTTTAACCTCAATAACACCTTCACCCATTTCAAGGAGTGAAACATCGAATGTTCCACCACCAAGATCAAAGACCAAAATGGTTTGTTCGTGATCGCCCTTATCAAAACCATAAGCAAATGCAGCAGCGGTTGGCTCGTTAACAATACGAAGCACATTTAGGCCGGCGATTTCACCTGCCTCTTTGGTCGCTTGGCGTTGGGCGTCATCAAAGTATGCGGGAACAGTAATAACGGCATCTGAGACAGTGTCGCCGAGGTAAGACTCAGCATCGCGCTTGAGTTTCATCAAGATACGCGCGGAGATCTCCTGAGGGGTGTACTTCTTGCCATCAATATCGGTAGTCCAACTAGTCCCCATATGGCGCTTTACGGAACGGATTGTGCGCTCTACATTGGTGACTGACTGACGCTTTGCAACCTCACCGACCAAGACCTCGCCATTTTTAGCAAATGCCACGATCGAGGGTGTGGTGCGAGCGCCTTCGGCGTTCGCTATGACTGTGGGTTCCCCACCTTCCAGTACGCTTACGCAGCTATTCGTCGTTCCTAAATCAATTCCTACAGCTCTGGCCATTTCTAGTCTCCCTTTGCTTACCTATGATCGCCCCATTGGGGGGTTTCTTGCCCGCTTTTTCGTCGGGACCTAGTTGAATTCTCGTCCTTGAGTCCACTTATGTCAAAAGATTGAGTCGACATGGCTCAAGTTATGAGTTGAGCAGGTAACAGGGCGGGGAAAGAATTTATTCCCAACGTTGGATCTGGACCTAGGGTGATAATTAAAACTCTTTGGTGGGGATAGCGCCGGAAGAAATTTAGCTGCGGCTGTTTCAGGCTTAACAATCGATCGAAAGTTACCCACCCCTACTTATCCAGTCTTACTGTAACCAGTCCTAGATCTGTTAAATGAATATCTTTGGATGAGTGGAAAGGTAGATCAAGTCACAGAAATAGTTCTTAAAATAAAGGATTGGTAGACCTTAACCAACTCTAATAGAGCTCGTTTGGCAACATTCCAAGACCAGCGCCTACAGGTAAAAGTTTGATGTGTTTTGGTTCCAACTCGTCGAGCGTACTGACTCCGAGCAGTTTCATGGTTCGAGCCATTTGATCTCTTAAAATGGTTAGAGCTCGTTCGACTCCTTCTTGACCACCGGCCATCAACCCATATAAATAAGCTCTCCCTACATAGGTGAATTGAGCTCCGAGAGCAATCGCCGCCACAACATCACCTCCATGCATAATGCCAGTATCAAGGTGAATCTCTAGATCGTTCTTCATTTCTCGTTTCACGTCAACAAGTAAGTGAAGGGGAGCGGTTGCTCTATCTAATTGCCTCCCGCCATGATTGGAGAGAACAATGGCATCAACGCCGAAATCGGCACAACGAGCAGCATCTTCCACATTTTGAATTCCCTTTACCGTTAAAGATCCCTCCCATTGCTCTCGAATCCATTTTAAATCTTCAAAAGTCATCGTTGGGTCAAACATGTAATCCAACAACTCTCCCACTGTTCCGTTCCAACTCGACATTGAGGCGAATTCAAGGGGCTTTGTCGTCAAAAAGTTCCAAACCCATCCGGGACGTGTAATGGCGTTTATAACTGTTTTGGCGTTCAATTTTGGTGGGACGGTTAAGCCGTTACGACTATCTCTTAAGCGTGCACCCGATACTGGTACATCAACTGTTAAAAGCAAATTTTTTACTCCCGCTTTCTTTGCTCGTTCTATCAGGGCCATGCTGGCCTCACGGTCCTTCCACATGTAAAGCTGGAACCAAATATCCGCATCAGGTGCTGCTGACACCAGGTTCTCCACTGAGGTAGTGCCTAGTGTGGATAACGAGAAAGGGATATCAAATTTCGCTGCAGCATTTGCGCCAGCTCTTTCACCTTCAGATTGCATCATTCGAGTGAATCCCGTGGGGGCAATTCCGACTGGCATCCCAAACTCGTTGCCAAGGGTTTTTCTCTTCAAATCAACTCTTGAAACGTCCAGCAGGATGTTCGGCACAAAGGACAAATCTAAAAAAGCCTGTCGAGCGCGGCTTAGACTGACTTCGGTCTCTGCCGCACCATCCGTATAGTCAAATGGACCTTGTGGCGTACGTTTCTTAGCAATCTCTCGAAGATCCCAAATTGTCAACGCCCTCTCTAAACGCCTTTGCTGTCGGTGGATTGTAGGAAATTGGAATTTAAGAAGTAGTGCCAAATCTTTTGGATTTGGAAATTGACGATCTAAATTATTAGCCACAATGCACCTTTCTCAAGGGAGATAAAAAATGTGTTCTAGAGGAGACATCGCCTCATCAGGCGAGTCGCCATCCAGACCCACAAAAAATTTAGCCATAGAAGACTGCCATTTCACATTAATTTCTGTCTTATTCATCAATTGAACCGAATTTTCAAAGTCCTCGCATTCCAAGTATCCAATAAGCATGCCACTTGGATCAAGAAAAAGAGAGTAATTGTGCCAGCCAGTTTCGGATAAAGCAGCCAGCATTTCTGGCCACACCTCGGTATGGCGCTGTTTATACTCCTCTGCCAATTGCGGACTAATCTGTAATTTGAAACAAATTCTCTGTGTCACTGAATGCTCGCAATCTTTCGACGTTGGAGGCGTTTCTTGGTACTGATAAATCCTTGAGTGAGGTTAGGAAGTAGAACACTTATGAGTAGAAGGCATCCAGTGACAATGTTTTGTGCTTGCGCCGACACATTGATGGCGGTTAAAGACGCTTGCAAACTGCCAAATACACAGACAGCCAGAACCACACCAAATACCGTT
>JAYVUF010000002.1:0-5080 GCA_043788135.1 Actinomycetes bacterium | reverse complement strand
GGTAGTGATCGTAAATCCATCGGGGACCGGAATTCCCAATGAAATCATCTCCGAAAGGTTGGCGCCTTTACCTCCTAGAACTTCGCCCATACTCCGATTGCCTTCAGAGAAGGGGTAGATCAAGCGCTCCATTACAAACAACCTTTCATAGATACAGTATTACTACTCCTTTATAGAGCCAGACAACATTCCTCGAATCAGTCGTTTCTGAGAGATCAAGAATACGATCATGACAGGAACAGCCACCAGAATTCCAGCAAGGGCGATCTCTGGCTTTAGAATGGGAACTGAGGTAGCGCCGTTTCCTGGGTTAATTGCTGGCGTGGAGAAGAAAAGAGCTCCTAAGCCAACAGGGAGCGTGTAATTTGTCGGAGACTGCAACATTATGTACGGCATGAAGTAATTTCCCCAGTTCCCAACAAAGGCAAAGAAGGCTAGCAGCGCCAAAAGTGGGTAGGAGAGGGGGAAAGCTATCTTTGTGTAAAGGCGAAAATCACTACATCCATCTAGTCGAGCCGACTCATAAATCTCAGGTGGAATCGTATTTGAGTAGTAAATATAAGATAAAAATGCACCAAATGGATAGAGAGATGAAATCAGAATTACCGACATTGGGTTATCGATCAAGTTCACCTTGTTCATCTCGATGAAGAGTGGAATAACAAGTGCAACCGGAGGAACCAGCATCATTATCAAAGTAGATATTAGAAATGCTTTCTTAAACCGAATTCTTGAAGCTGATATGACGAATCCAGCAAGTGATGCCGTAACGCTCGCGATCAATACGATTGCCAAGTTATAAGTTACCGAATTGAGCAACCAGCGTGCTAGAACGCCGCTATTGAAATCCTGCAAGTGTCTCCAGGCGGTGAGGTATCCATGGAAACTGCTAAATGAAAGTGGATTTCTGTAGGAGATTTCGCGATCAGTCTTGGAAGGTGCAAACACTAGCCAGAGCATGGGAACGATGCTGATCCCTGCCCAAAAAATTAGCCAGAAATTAACCGCTAAATGGCCTATCGTGATCTTTCGCTTTTTTCTCTTAGGTGCATTTTCTGAAGTAGTAAATTCCTTTTTCTTGAAATCAATGCTCATTGTTTTATCGCCTCACGTTCCTGGGCTTCTTTTCGCAATTGCTTTGGACTTTTTAAAGTAATATCTTCAAACATATCGGTTTTAAATATAACAAATAGCGCTCCAATCAAGCTTGGAACTAGCAGCATTAAGGAGAGTGCTGAAGCCTCCCCGAAATTTCCTTGGTCAAAAGCTAGTGAGTAGCTCAGCTGATCAAAAGACCAGGTTTGAGCTATTCCATGGTAGATACTGGAGTTAAGAAGTTGCGGTTCTACGAAGATCTGAAGACCGCCAGCAAAAACGAGTACACCCATATAAATGACGTATTTGCGGATGAGTGGAAGCTTTATTTTGGTTGCTAGTTGAAATTGTGAGCAACCATCAACCCGAGCTGCCTCAATAATCTCCGGTGAGATCGACTGTAGTGAGCCAAATTGAATCAAGATCCATTGTCCGGCTAGGGCAAAAAAGGCCATAAATGCCAAGATAAAAGTCAGATTTTGAGTTTTCCAAATTTGGGATGCTTGCGTAAGACCCAGCCAATGCATGACACCTTTGAAGGGACTCAAAGTGGGTTCGAGCAGTACATACCAAATTAAGACCGCAACTGAGCCAGAAACGCAGGCGGGAACGATGTAAGCAAGACGTACCCATTTCTTCCAGGGTGCACTATTCATATCCAGCATGAGTGACATAGCAACTACAAAGAAAATCATAAGAGGAACAAAAATTGCCATGAAGCCGAGAACGTGCTCACCAGCAGAAACAATTCGAAAATCGTGAAAGACGATTTTAAATACTTTCCATCCTCCGGTTGGATTGGAAAGTGATTTAGTAGGAACATTAATCACTGCCATAATCAATGGCAAAATTCCAAAGAAAAATAGTAGCAGCAGATATGGGGAAAGCATCAAGATCATTAAAAGGTTTTTGGGCTTGTGATGACGGTCTTGGCTCACGATTTCTCCTCATTTTAAAAGGCCCCGCAGGGCTAATTTGAGCCCTGCGGGGTCATTGCTTTTCTCTTTACTACTTACTAACTACCGCATATCCAAGTTGTGTTGCCAAGTTGGATGTATAAGCCGCATACGCATCAATTGCATGTTGCATATTCTTCGACGTAGCCAAATCAGTATCAAAGGATGAACCCCATGCACCATTTGCATCATAACGAACTGGCTTAGTACCTGACCAGATCAATTGTGCCTGCTTATCTAGTGCAGGAACAATGTTCTGAGCGTAGTAAGAGTCCTTAGCAACTGCCTGAGTCCAAAGCTTGTTACCAGGACCATATGCAGGATAGGTAGGCGCTCCGTGACTTCCATCAGGGTTAACCAAGGTAACTAAGTTACGAGCATCTCCGACCATGAACATAGCGAAGGCAAGTGCTGCTTTAGGGAACTTAGAGTGAGGAGAGATCGTGTAGATACCCCCACCGTATTCACCTGAATAGCCCTTAGTCTCCCCAGCCCATACAGGCATTGGAGCGGTGGCAACCTGACCAGCAGGAACGTTGTATGAGCTAGCAGGGCGAAGAACGAACTGTCCCCACCACGATGGTCCGATTTGCATCAACCACTTGCCAGATTGTCCGACGTCTTTGATGTACCCAGCATCGAATGGACTACGAACATCCAGTACTCCGCTATCAATCATTGGCTGAGTCAAAGCTGCAACGCGGGTGCACTTTGGGCTCTTAGAATTAATGACAACGACGGTGTCAGATTTGCCGATATTTAGAGGGCATTGCGAAGGCCACAAGTAGCCAGACGCAGCTCCTTGATCACCGAGTGCTCCGAGAGAGTAACCAGGGTGATTCTTTGCGAGGTCCGCTCCGATAGCAGCAAATTGATCCATGGTTGTTGGGACTTTGTAACCAAATTGCGTCATTAGTGTCTTGTTGTACCACAGCACTGTTTGCGCTAAATCATTCTTGACACAGTAAATATGGCCACCAAGAATGCACCAATTATTACCATTTCCAAATTTCTTCCACACGCTTGCAGGTTGCAATTTATCGAGTTGAAGAACGTCATTAACCAATGGGTTCTTCAAGAAGGCTACGTCATTTGGTGGACCGAAAACTACATCTGGCCAGCCTTTTTTAACTGTGTTGAATAGTTGTACTTTTGCGACGAGATCACCTTGGGCGTGGAGTTGAACATTTACATCCACTTTGCCCTTCATGATCTTTGCATAGGCCTGTGCACCTGGAAGGCGAGGTGAATCCACCCAGATGGTGATTGAAGGAATCGCCGCTTGAGCGACGACTGGTGTTACTAAAGAAGCTCCCAACAATGAGGCCGTTGCTACAACCAACAAGGAATGCTTTTTTTTCAAGGTTTTCCCCTTTCGTTGCTAACCCACCTTTCGAAAGAGAGGTGGCCAGTTGGGAAGAGGTTAGAGGATAAATACTATTTCGTATAGTATTTTCATAAATATTTCTCTAAGATGTTTCCATGTGCCTGTAAAAAAAAGCGCTCCTAAGCGCGGAATTGCCGCCCGTTATCAAAACGTTACAAACCGTTAGCGAATTTAACAAAAAATGGAGATGGAGCACGCAATGAAAATTACAAACGTTGATGTGATCTTGGTTGATCGTCCAGCATTTCAACCTGCCTTTGTATGGCGCAAGGGAGTCCCCGGATCTGAACCAGCTGGTGTTGGCGGTTGGCTCGTAATTGAAACCGATGTCGGTATTACTGGATTTGCACCTGCAAGTCGCGGGATAATTTTAAAAGATTACGTAGAGCGCAGATTCAAAGCGGAGTTAATTGGTCAAGACCCTCTTAATCGTGAGTACCTATGGGAGCGCTCTTGGGAGCTAGATCGGATTGAAAGATTTGCACCAAATATGGCTCACGTAGTTGACGTTGCTCTTTGGGACATTGCTGGAAAGCAAGCCAATCTTCCGATCTGGAAATTACTCGGGGGTTATAGAGATTCAATTCAAGCGTATGCATCAACCGTTACATTTTCTACCATTGAGGAGTTTCTCGACGTCGCAGATCAATGTCTAGCGCTGGGTTACCCTGCCATCAAATTACATGCTTTCGGAGATGCCAAGAAAGATGCGCTTCTTTGCAGTAAATTACGCGCGCATGTGGGTGATGAAATTCCTTTGATGTACGACGGATCCGCTGGCTTTGATCTTTTAGACGCAACATATCTAGGACACGCATTGTCGGACTCAGGTTATCTTTGGTACGAGGAGCCCATGCGAGAATTTAGCGTAACTGCTTATAAATGGTTAGGCGAACGCGTGCGAGTTCCCCTTCTTCTCGGGGAAGTTACAGATGGTGCGCATATGAGCGCCGGAGACTTTATCGCAACTGGAGTTGCCTCTGCAGTTCGAACCAGCACTTTTTTACGTGGAGGTTTTACTGGGGCTATGCGAATTGCTCACTTGGCTGATGCATATCACCTTCGTGCTGAAGTGCATGGTTACGGCTTAGAAAGCGCTCATTTGTGTATGGCTATAAAGAACAACACATATTATGAATCACTAGTTTTTGGGAATCCGATAAAACGCGAAACTGTGGTTGATAAAAATGGGTTAGTTCATGCGCCACAGGATCCCGGCGTCGGATATGAGGGTGATTGGGCACAATCTGGAACGCCGCGTGGCTTAGAGAAGTACCTCGCGTAATATGCTCAATCACATTGTTGGAGCGCGAACTTACGATGTTCGGTTTCCAACTTCTAAGATGCTAGATGGCTCTGATGCTATGAATCAAGATCCTGACTACTCTGCCGCATATTTACGGCTGATTACTGACGATGAATCTCTTACTGGTGACTCTTTTGTTTTTACAATTGGTCGAGGTAATGATGTCCAAATAACAGCCATAGACATTTTGGTGGAACACGTCGTTGGATTAAGTACTGAGGATGCCTTTGAGAGAATCGGAGATATCGCCAGAAAATTATCCGCCGACAGTCAACTTCGTTGGCTTGGCACGGATAAGGGTGTTTTCCATATGGCCGCAGGTGCTGTACTCAACGC
>JAYVUF010000001.1:0-2145 GCA_043788135.1 Actinomycetes bacterium | reverse complement strand
TATTGATCTTGGTTTCAGTTGGTCATTGCAACACCTGAGCAAATCCTTCTCAGAGTGTCATCCAACTCAGTGTTTGTTTGGGCGGTTGTTGAGTTATTCAGCAATGGCGTCAAGTTCCGCTTCGATATGAATTGATAGGTCAGTGCCATTGCCTTAGGTCCCATGTGATGGACTTTCGAAACTGCGCCGGCAGTTGCATGATCTTCTGGGTCATTTCCAAGCGAACATTTTCCGCAGTAGGTTTTTCAAGAGCAAAGAGCATCACATAGCGCGTTGTCCGCTCCACCAGCGCCCCGATGGCACTCTTGCCCCGCCCCATGATTAAGTCACCCTCCCAGTGACGAGGGATCGCGCGATCTTCGATCTGGAGCGGGCGATCACTGATCAACACCATGTCGGGGATATGGCCTTGACCTTCATAGGGTTGGGATCCGCCTCGTCTGCGCAGTGCACGACCGGTGCGTAAGGATTTATGCAATTGCCTGCGCACGGCGCCGCGACCTTGAACAAACAAGGAGATATAGATCCTCTCGTGTGACACGTGCATCTGCCTGTTATCAGGGTATGCCATTACTAACCACGGGCGAGATCTGCTGGCCGGACCATCGCAGTTCCAATTTTGCTTCCACTTCGGCCCGCAGGCGCTGTATGGGTCGCTAGCTTGGCACTTTTGGGTCTGCGCGCCCTCAGGGCGGCGCTCTTTTGCCCACGGAGGCCGTGGTAGTCACCGCTGCTTGCATTTCGTTGTATCTCACGAGAGATTGTTGAAGGCGAGCGGTTCAACCTCTTTGCAATGGATCGAATGCTCCAGCCCATGAGAAGGCCGCGGGAGATTTCTTCGCGCTCGAAAATAGACAAGAAACGAGGACCGCGCGATTTCACCACTAGAGGTAGAGCACCGCCAGTGCGCATCACCAACTGACGAACGGCGCTGGGATAGCGACCTAAGACCTATGGCAACGGAGCGCACTGACTGGCCATTACTGAGCCGGGCCCATATTTCAACTATTTCTTCTGGTGAAAAACGCGGCATGAGAACCTCCTGATGATTCATGAAAAAGTAGTGAATTCATCCAGGTGTTGCAACGATTGGTTGAGGCCAAGGGCGGAGTCTTACAGCGGCTCCATCAGTAGGAGAAATCAATCGGAAGCCGAACCTCAAGCCGATTGTTGACGTATCTCTCGACTTGCTCGAAATGGTTTGGGTTACTTACCAAAATTTGTAGATCTCGCGGCGGATCATTCAGGGCATCCCCGGGGGAGAAGACTTGTACCCCTGAGCACTCGAGGTACTTGTTCCAACGATGGAAATCCGCATCAATCGCGATAATTGAACCTGATGCAACTGATTTTAATGCGTGAGCTAACAAGATACCTTTCCCGGCGGCACCCCAGATGGCAATTGGACGTTTAAGGGTCGCAATATGGTGAAGGAATTGGTCGCGTGCTTCAAACAACGCCAGTACGTCTTCTTGATGATGAAATATTTGCGATGGGGGAACTGTGTAGGTTGCTGGATCCAAAAGAATCCATCCCCACTCGCCATTTGAGAATGTTCCCGAATCGAGAACCCTGTAGCGAGAGGCAAAATCGTTTAGTGCGAATAGATTTACATGATCGTGCGAGAGTTGATACCAAATTTTGTTCTCAATAATCCATTCGAGCCGTTGGAACTCGAGTAGAACCAAAGTTCCAGGAGATGATTTCGAGATCTCTTCAAGAAATGCCCAAGGCTTTGAAATATGAGGAAGTACGCACCGCATGACGTACAAATCGGCAGGAGGCTCTTCAAGCACCCAGTATCGTGGGTGCAGGTATTCGTTTGGACGCCTGAGGACGGGGTCGTACCCCACAGCCGGAATTCCTTGACTTCTCAATTGTTCGACGAATTCACCTTGTCCGCAACCAATATCAATAACACTGAACATGCCGGGTAGGTACTTCTGGAGATCCTGAAAATACTCTAGAGCCGGGATCGCATAGTCTTCCCCGAGGTTCGAGACCGCCGTGCAATATTGTTCGTCGTATTTGATCAGAGACTCATCGTAAAGTGAATTGAATAGAAATAGATCTTGATCATCCCAAGCTAGCTCGATTTTGGCTTCCGCCGCTTCCTCGGCTTGGAGAGGCTCATCAAAGAATCTT